>JBGSOI010000242.1:0-9605 GCA_041739215.1 Akkermansiaceae bacterium | reverse complement strand
CGGCAAGGGCACGCCGGACCGCGGCTTCGGCCACTACGACGCGACCGTCGGCGGCGGCTGGCAGGTGCCCGGCGAGCCCTACGCCGACAAGGAAGGGACCGACGAGGCATTCTGGTGGTGGCGGCCGCGCATGTTAGGCGGCCGGACGAATCACTGGGGACGAATCTCCCTGCGCTTCGGCGAATACGATTTCAAACCGAAGACCCGCGACGGACTCGGTTACGATTGGCCGATTTCCTACGCCGACCTCGCGCCGTATTACGACAAGACCGAGCTCATGGTCGGCATCTACGGTTCTAACGAAGGCTTGGAAAACACCCCGGATTCACCCGCCGGGATCCTGCAAACCCCACCCAAGCCGCGGGTGGGCGAGATCCTGACCAAAAAGCATTGCCGCGGGCTCAACATACCGGTGATCCCGATCCACCGCGCCGTCCTCAGCGAGCAACTGAATGGCCCGGAACGCGCGGCGAAACTGTTTCCTGACAACCCGCTCGCCCGCAAGCTGGTGGGCGACGACATGACCGCCCGGATGGCCTGTTTCTGGGCAACCGAATGCGGCCGAGGCTGTTCGATCCGGGCGAATTTCCAAAGCACCACCGTCCTCCTGCCGCCGGCGCTCGCCAGCGGGAATCTCGACATCATCACCGACGCGATGGTCCGCGAGGTCCTGGTGGACGTAAGCGGCAAGGCGACCGGCGTGCACTATGTGGACAAGTTCACGCGTGTCGATTCCATCGCCAAGGCCAAGGTCGTGATCCTCAGCGCGAGCACCTGCGAGACGGCCCGGATCCTGCTCAATTCGAAGGGGCCGCTGTTTCCCAACGGCCTCGCCAACACCAGCGGCCAGGTCGGCAAAAACCTGACCGACACCGTCGGCTCGTCGCTTTCCGGCCACATCCCCGCGATGGAAAGCCTGCCGCCCTACAACGAGGACGGCGCGGGCGGCGACCACGTTTACACGCCGTGGTGGAACTACAAGAACCAGGAAAAACTCGGCTTCGCCCGCGGCTATCACATCGAGATCGGCGGCGGCCGCGGGATGCCTAACATTGGCTCGCTCGGCATCCTCGACACCACCTCGCGCGGCATTTACGGCAAGAAGCTCAAGGAGGAGGCCCGTCGCTACTACGGCGCCAGGATGGGCTTCGCCGGCCGCGGGGAAATGATTCCTAACGAAAACTGTTATTGCGAGGTCGATCCCGACCGCGTCGATCAATGGGGCATCCCGATCCTGCGGTTCCATTGGAAATGGTCCGACCACGAGATCAACCAGGCGACGCACATGCAGAACACCTTCGCCGACATCATTTCCGCGATGGGCGGCAAGGCGACCCCGCGTCCCGGCAAGGAGGCGCTGAACAAGCCGGGCGAAATCATCCACGAGGCCGGCACCGCCCGCATGGGGCCGACCGCCGCGGACTCGGTGGTCAATTCCTTCGGCCAGACCTGGGATGTGAAAAACCTGTTCCTGATGGACGCTTCGATCCTGCCTTCCAACCCGGACAAGAATCTAACGCTAACCGTGATGGCGCTCGCCTGGCGCTCCGCCGATTACATCCTCGGCGAAATGAAACGCGGCAACATCTGAAAACCCACGCCACCATGCACGAATCCAACATTTCCCGCCGCAGCGTTTTCAAACTGATCGCCGCCGCCAGCGCTGGCGGCACGGTGCTGCCCCACCACGCCACGGCCCAACCGCCGAAGCCTCTGACACGCGATTTCAGGAACGTCCTGAGCGATCCCGACTACACCAAGCCATCGATTCCCTGGGAAAAACCACTCGCTGAGTCCGAGCTCGCCACCCTGGCGGTGCTGGTCGATCTGATCCTGCCCGCCGACGACCAATCGCCGGCCGCCTCCGCCATCGGTCTGCCGGATTTCCTCAACGAGTGGGTCGGCGCGCCCTATCCGGAAAACCGCGGGGACTACGAAACGATCCGCGGCGGCGTGGCCTGGATCAATTCCCATGCCTGGCAACTCCACGGCAAGCCGTTCGTAGAAATCACCGTCGCCCAACAGACCGCCATCCTCGATAGCATCTGCGATGGCTCGAAGGCCGCTCCCGATCTCGCATACGGTGCCCGGTTCTTCGAAAAACTCCGCACTCTAACACTCGGCGGCTACTACACCCATCCCGCCACCTGGAAGAGCCTCGGCTACGTCGGCAACGCCCCCATCGCCGGCCCCTATCCGGGAGTGCCCGCCGAGGTCATCAAGATCCTCGGGCTGGAAGGGGAGATCTGAAAACGGACCGCGGGATTCATCCCGGCTTTCATTCATTCATTCATTCTCTTTCATTCAACGGTCCGCAATTGATCTGAGACAAAGATAGCAGAAATACTCTGCCACGATCCGGCCGCTTTGCTTCTGGTTGGCCGAAACCAAACTGCTCGGGCCACTAACAAACATAACTGTGATGGACTCCATTCAACCCCAATATCCGGCACTGCACGTCCATTGCGACGGCAGTCTTGGTGTTCTGATTTCACAAGAGTATTGGTCGGAGGATGTCGATCAATGGTTTTGGAGTGATGCAGGTGACTATCTCATCGACTCCAAGGCAGTCCGATTTGATCAGCATTGCGCCCGAGAGCGGGGGCGGCCATTGGATGTTCCTAGGTGGTGTTACACCTCCCCATTATCGGAGGACGAAGTTTATTCCCTCGCTGCATCCGAGCCAGACTCTCAGATTTGCTTGGATGATTTGGCTCGTGTGGGCTCTGCCAGAGGAAGAATTGCTTTTCTCATCGAGCGGGTCACGGCGCAGCATTGACCGGCCTTTCCCCCAAAGTCGAACAAGCATGCACACCCGACGGTGCTAAGCCTTCAAATTGAGTTTGCCGGCCGTAACTGATTTCCATCAAGCCGGCTTGCCGTGCGGTAACGAAGCGGGCATTCTCCGGCAGGAAGATGCCTGAAGCCAAGTCGCCAGCCCCCAGACCCGCGGAACCATGAGTCGCAGCTCCGGATTTCGCAGGATGATCGCCATGTTACTGCTGGCGGTGGACGTGGCCGGCGCGGAGGCGGCTTGGGATGAACGCCTGGCAGGAACTTTTTCGGGACGCTTGAAGGAGATCGAAAGCGAATTGGCCGGGCTGGTTCCGCGGTTGGAGGCGTTGCCGGGGATTCCAATCGACGACCAAGGCGGGACCGGTGGTTATGCCGGGGTGTTTCTATCCGCGACGCCGGCGGCGGACGCAAAGAACGCGGTGGAAGTCCGCTGGGCGAAGAGTGCGATGGTGGATCTGGTGGCGTTGGTACCGGCGCGGCGCTACGACGCGAAGGGACTGGATGCCCAATATGGCCTGCCGGATGCGTTCACGGTCGAATTGATCAACGACGCGGGGGAGGTGATTCACAGGGTTGCCCAAGAGCGGAACACCCGGTCCAATCCGGTGCGGAAAGGGCATCCGTTCGTCTATCAGGTTTCGCCATCGGTGACAGCGGCGGGCGTGAGGATTTCCGGAGACCGGCTGATTCCGGATCCCGATGACGACCGGGCCTTCATCCAGGCTTGGGCGGAAGTGATTGCCTTCGAAGGAGAGCGGAACATTTCGCAAGGTGGAGAGGTCCGCAGCCTCGGCGGGGGGACGCCAAAGGCACCTTGGCATTGGAGCAACGCGTTTCTGGTCGATGGCCAGGTGCCGCTCGGTTTGCCGGAGGTGCCGGCGGAGGCGCACGCGAACATCGGTTGGCTGTCGGAAGCCCGGACCAGCGCGCAGGACGCAGTTTCGCTGTACGTGGATCTGGGGGAATCGGTCCCGATCGATGCCATCCGTTTGATCCCGGCCAAGCGCCCGACGTCCGATCTGCCGAGCGGTTTCGGATTTCCGCGGAAATTGGCGATCTCGGTCTCTGAAACGGGCGAGCGGGGGGACCCAAGCAAATGGACGGCAATGGCCGGGCGCGATCTGGCGAATCCGGGTCACAATCCGGTGGAGATCAACTTCGCCGCGACCCGCGGGCGGCATGTCAGGATCGAGGCCACCGAGTTGTGGAAGGCGTTCGAGAGTTTTCCCGCGTTCTTCGCCTTGAGCGAGGTGGAGGTCCTGGCCGGGGACAAGAATCTGGCGAAAGGAAAAGCGATGCACTCGCCGGACGGGATGCAGCCGATTTTCGCCCCGGGCGGACGCTCGTGGACGCCGGCCGCGCTCAGCGATGGATTCGGGCCCGATGGGCGGTTGGTTTCTACCCGCGAGTGGATGAGCCAGCTCGACCAACGCCTGCGGTTGGAAACGCGGCGTCATGATTTGCAGGCAGAAGCCGCACGCCTTGTGAGCGGTTGGCGGCACATAGGGCAGACGGCGATGGCGCTGCTGATTTTGGGCGGAGCATTTCTGATAGTCGCACTGCCGATCCGCTACCGGCTACATGCGAACCGGGAATTGCTCAAGGTGCGGGAACGCATCGCCGGTGATTTGCACGACGAGGTGGGAAGCAATCTGGGCAGCATCCAGATGATCGCCGACCTGGCGGAGGGCCGGTCCGGGCCATCGGCGGAACTGAAGCGGATCCAGCGTATCGCCGCGGAAACGGTGAGTGCGGTGCGCGACATCGTCTGGTTGCTCCGACCGGAGGGCGATCACCGGATCGCCACGATGGAGCATCTGCGCGAAACCAGTTCGATCATGCTGGAGACGCTGGATTGGAAATTTTCCGCGGACGAGGAGGCTTGGCAAGTGGAGCTTCCCGAAGAGGAGACCCGCCACTTGTTCCTGTTTTTCCGAGAAGCCCTGCACAACATCATGCGCCATGCCAAGGCGACCATGGTGGAGATCCGGGTGGAGAAATTGGCAGGGCAGTTCCGGCTGACGATTTCAGACGACGGCGTGGGCATCGATCCCGCGCGGCTGGAGCGGCCGGCGACGCTGCGGGCGTTGCGGCAACGGACGGAAGCGCTGGGCGCGGATCTCAAAGTCGAGAGCAGCCCGGGAAATGGCACCCGGCTCGGGCTCACGGTCCACCTGGAGCGCAAGCGCGTGCGGAAAAAGCCGGAGCCGGTGCCGCCGGCCGATAACGCGTGAACCTTCCGCTTTCCGAACGTGCGGACATCGGTTATCACCCAAGGCCATGGCGAAATCCCCGTCCACCAAGGAGAACCCGATCCGGCTGGTTTTGATCGAAGATCATGCCGATTTCCGCGAGTCGGTGTCGATGGTCCTCGAGGAGCGCGGCGGCTACCAATGCGTCGGCGGGTTTTCCACGATGGAGGACGCGCTCGAGGCGTTCCGGGGCGGATTGGTGGCGGACTTGGTGTTATCGGATCTCGGGTTGCCCGGCATGAGCGGCATCGCGGGCATCCGCAAAGTGCGGGAGCTTCTGCCCGCGGCCCGGGTGCTGGTGCTCACGGCTTTCACCGACAAGACCAAGGTCTTCGCCGCGCTGGAGGCGGGAGCGCATGGCTACCTGGTCAAGGCAGGCAGCGCGACCCGGCTGATGGAAACGCTGGAGGAAGTCCTGGCAGGCGGCACGCCGCTCGATCCCAAGATTGCCGGCATGATCCTCCAGACGTTCCGCCAGCTCAGCCCGATTCCAGGCGCGGAGGCCTTGTCGCAACGGGAATGCGAGGTGCTCCAGCTTTCGGCCAAAGGCCTGAACCGCCAGGAAATCGCCGACGAGCTCAAGATCAGCCAGCATTCGGCCACGGAATACATCAAGCGCAGCTTCGACAAGCTCCACGTCCGCAGTCTGCCGGCCGCCGTCAGCGAGGCGATCCGCCGCGGATTCCTGGATTTATCCTGATTTCCGGCATCTCCCTGCGCTTCGCGGCCTGTCCCATAATTTAGTGACATGACAGAATTGAGAAAATCCCGCATCTTTCGCTCGTCGCGGGGAGAGGTCCCCAAGACGGGGAGAGGTCCCCAGTTGCATGGATTCGTTCATGACAGAAAATAAAGGGGTCGCGTGAGTGCGCGGCCCCTTCTTTTTTGCCTGTTTTTGGAGATGAAGCTGGGGTGGGCGTAGCCAAAACCGTTCAAATCCTCGCGGCCATCCGGTTTTCCCCGCGCCCGGCCTCCTGTCCCATAATTTGGTGACATGACAGAATTGAGAAAATTCCGCATCTTTCACTCGTCGCGGGGAGAGGTCCCCAAGATGGGGAGGGGTCCCCAGTTGCATGGATTCGTTCATGACAGAAAATAAAGGGGTCGCGTGAGTGCGCGGCCCCTTCTTTTTTGCCCGTTTCCCAGGGTCCCGTCCGTTAGATGCGTTTGTCTAACACCGGTTTGATCGCCCGCGGGGTGTCCGGTAACCGAATCCTAGCGCCCCAAGCTCCGGTCTTGCGCGATCGCCTGTCGGTCGCTAAACGTCCGCCCGCATGGCCACAATCAACTCCAATTTCCTCAAGCGGAAAGCCGGTTACCTGTTCCCTGAAATCGCCCGCCGGGTGCGCGTTTACACCGAGCAAAACCCGGATAAAGCCGCCCGCATCATCCGTTGCGGCATCGGCGACGTGACCGAGCCGCTGCCCGCCGCCGTGGTCAAGGCCATGCACGAAGGCGTCGATGAAATGGCCGACCGCGCCACCTTCAAGGGCTACGGTCCGGAGCAAGGATACGAATTCCTCCGCCAGGCCATCGTGGACAACCAGTTCGCCGATCTTGGCATTTCCGCCGACGAGGTTTTCATCTCGGACGGCTCGAAGTGCGACACTGGCAACATCCTCGACATCTTCGGAAAAGGCAACGTTATCGCCATTACCGATCCCGTCTATCCGGTTTACGTCGATACCAACGTCATGGCCGGCAACACCGGCGATGCCGATGAAAAAGGTGCCTACGCCAGCCTGCTCTATCTTCCCTGCAACGCGGCTAACAAGTTCGTCGCGGATGTCCCTAACGAAAAGGCCGACCTCATCTACCTCTGCTTTCCGAACAACCCGACCGGAGCCGTCGCCACCCGCGCACAGCTCGAAGCCTGGGTGAAGTACGCCAAAGCGAACGACGCCATCATCCTCTTCGACGCCGCCTACGAAGCCTTCATCCAGGATCCGGAAATCCCACGTTCCATCTTCGAAATTGAAGGTGCTCGTGATTGCGCCATCGAATTCCGCAGCTTCTCGAAAAACGGCGGTTTCACCGGCGTCCGCTGCGCCTACATCGTCATTCCGAAAACCGTTAGCGGCAAGTCCGACACCGGCGAACGCATCCCACTCCATCAGCTCTGGTCGCGCCGCCACAGCACCAAGTTCAACGGTGCCAGCTACCCGGTCCAGAAAGCCGCCGCAGCCGTTTTCTCCGAAGAAGGAAAACAACAGGTCACCGCCCTCATCGAGCACTACATGGGCAATGCCAAGCTCCTCCGCGAAGCCGCAGCTGCAGCCGGGCTCCCCGTCTTCGGTGGGGAAAACGCGCCTTACGTCTGGGTCGGCTGCCCCGCCGGACTGACATCGTGGGACATGTTCGACAAAATGTTAGGCGAGGCCCAAGTCGTCATCACCCCCGGCTCCGGCTTCGGCTCTGCCGGCGAAGGCTACTTCCGCATCTCCGCCTTCAACTCGCGCGCGAACGTGGAGGAAGTCTGCCGCCGCTTGAAAGCGCTGGTGGCGTGAGTCGATCTCTACTTCCTCCTCAATCCCAACACCTTGATGCGGGAGGCCAAGGTGGTCGGCTTCATGTCTAACAATGCCGCGGCGCCATCGAGGCCGAAGATTTTCCCGCCGGACTGCGCGAGGGCGGCGGCGAGGCTTTCGCGTTCGCGCGCCTTCAACTCGGAGCGCGTGAGCACGGATGTTTCCTGGGCGCGTGGCGAGGCCTGCGCTTTGAATGGCACGGCAGGCTCATCGAACAACAGTGGATTTCCCTGCGAAAGGATGACCGCGCGTTCGACGGCGTTCTGCAACTCGCGCACGTTGCCCGGCCAATCCCGGGCTGAGAGAAGGCGGGCGGCGGCGCTGGTGAACTTCGGCGGCCTGCGGTTCATGCGTTTCGCGGTGGCATTGATGAAATGCTCTGCCAGTCGCGGAATGTCCTCGCGGCGCTCGCGCAGCGGCGGGTTTTCTATTGGAAACACGCTGAGTCGATAGAAGAGATCCTGACGGAAACGTCCTGCTTCGACCTCCGCCGCGAGGTCGCGGTTGGTGGCGGCTAACACCCGCACGTCGATCTTGCGCGGCTTCGTTTCACCGACGCGCTCGACTTCCTGCTCCTGCAGCACGCGCAACAGCTTCGCCTGCATCGGCAGGGGGAGCTCGCCGATCTCATCGAGGAAAAGCGTGCCGCCGCTCGCGAGTTCGAAGCGCCCGGGTTTGTCGCGCTGCGCACCGGTGAACGCGCCGCGCGCATGGCCGAAAAACTCGCTCTCAAACAATGCTTCGGGAATCGCGCTGCAGTTCACCGTAATCATCGCCCGCTCGCGTCGCGGGCTGCGCTCATGGATCGCACGCGCCACCAGTTCCTTGCCGGTGCCGCTCTCACCGGTGATCAGCACCGTGGCCTGAGTCGGGGCGACGAGATCGATCTGCTGCTTCACCTTGCGCAGCGCCGGACTCTCGCCGACGAGATTTCCGGCACCGCGCACCTCGCTCACTTCCTCCTTCAGATAACTCACCTCTTCCTCTAGCCGTTCCTTGAGAAACTCGATTTCCTCAAACGCGCGGGCGTTGCCGATCGCCACCGCCGCATGATTCGCGAAGATCCGCAGCCAGTCGTTCACATCGGCGGGAAGCCTGCGGCGTGAGAACACCGCCAGCACTCCCAGCACCTGCCCGCGAAATTGCAGCGCACGTCCGGTGAACGACACCACACCTTCCGCCGGCCCCCAATCCGGCAAGCCGTCGTGCCCCGGACCCGGCTCCATCATGTCGGTGGCAATCGAGACGCCTGACTTCGCGATCATCCCGATATTGGTGACGCCTAACGGAGAGCGCGACCAACCCTGTGCAGACTCAGCCAACACGTCCAGTCGCTGCCAGTCCTCCTCCGGATTTCTCAATTTGCCCGCGCTGGCCACGAGATGCAGGCATTCGCGCTGATCGGGGCATTCCTGGAGCATGTTGCAACGCGCGCATTTGTCGCCTTGCCCGATCAACCAGATGCGTACCAGCGCGTCATCTGTCGTCAGCGGCCCACGGTCTTCGTTGTCCATCCGCAGGCATTGGCTCACATACTCGGTGATCCGCAGCAAGGTCGTGTCTACCGACCGATGCTCGGAAATCGCCACCACCACTTCTTGCAGCGCATCCATTTTCATCTGCGCATCGTTGCCACGAAAACTCGTAGTTGGACAGCGAAAATTCGTATTCCTCGAGATTTCGTAGTGGATTCCAAACCTGGTGAAAATTGAGAAATCCTAGCAACCACGGGCATTCCGGCGCGTCTCTGCCACTTGGCATGCCACGAGTAATAGAAAGTCTGTCGAACGAATTGACCCAACCACCAATCAACCGAACCAAATGAACCGCATCCATCAAACCGATCCCGCCACCGCCACCGGCAAGGCCGCTCAACTCTTCACCGCCGTCCAGGGCAAGCTCGGCTTCGTGCCGAACCTGATGCGCGTCCTCGGCAACTCGCCCGCCGCGCTCGAAGGCTACCTCAACTTCAGCGGCGCGCTCGCCGGCGGCATGCTCGCCCCGAAGCTCCGCGAGCAGATCGCCCTCG
>JBGSOI010000189.1:0-3665 GCA_041739215.1 Akkermansiaceae bacterium | reverse complement strand
CACGACCTGCCCGCGCCCCTCGCCCCGCTCGCCTACATCCTGCGCATGCGCACCGGCCCGCTCCGCAACCTTGGCGCCTGCCTCGCTCCCGACAATGCCTGGATCGCCCTGCAAGGCATCGAAACCCTGCCGCTGCGGATGGACCGCCATTGCGAAAACTCCCTGGCCGTCGCCAAACACCTCCAGGACCATCCCGCCGTCGAGTGGGTCCGCTACCCCGGCCTGCCCGGCGATTCCCAAGCCGCACTCAACCAGAAATACCTCCACGGCAAGGGCGGCTCGATGGTCGTCTTCGGCATCAAGGGCGGTGCCGCCGCCGGCTCGAAATTCATCGATTCCCTCAAGCTCTTCAAACACCTCGCCAACGTCGGCGATGCGAAGTCGCTCGCCATCCACCCCGCCACCACCACCCACTCCCAGCTCAACCAGGAGCAGTTGTTAGCCTGCGGCATCCCGCCCGAACTCATCCGCCTTTCCGTCGGCATCGAACACATCGACGACATCCTCGCCGACATCGATCAAGCCATTGCCTCCGCCATTTCCTAACGGTCACGCAAGTGCTTGGAGAGCAATTCAAGACTTCGATTCATTGAAATCCAAGGACCGACCCCGTTCAACGCATATGGTCTGGACCGGCTTTTTTGCCATCTCCCATTACTCCGTCGCACTCTGCGTGACTCCCTCGTTTTTCCCAATCGATACATCCACTCGTTAAAGAACTCATGAAACTCCGCATTCCTTCATCCTGCAAATTCACCGCTTCGTTCTCCGCCGCGATTCTCGCGGCCTCCGCTCTAACCAACCTCACTCCCGCCCGCGCGCAGGAAGAAGCGGCGGCCCCGCCTTCCGGCAAGCTCTCGGACGTGTATGCGCCGGGCGATGAGGTCACGCTCGACGGAAAGAAGATTTTTGTGAAAGAGGCGACCGCCGACACGATTGTGTTGATGCCGCCGCTGACTCCCACCGCCGTGATTGGTGACTTTATCACCCCGGTCTCCGCCGGTGGCACGCCCGGCCAGGCAGGCACCGGCAGGGAGCCGGCGGCCACCATCAACGGTTCCGGCCTGCGCGAGTTGTTTCCAGGTGCCGGGGTGTTTGTGCATATCAACAATGCCGCTGCCGCCGGGGCCTCGATGTGGAACACCGCATTCATGGACACCGCCATGCTTGAGTATGATCTGGGAGAGACGTATAATCTAAGCGGTCTCTATCAGTGGAACTACAACGAAGCTCCTCCTTACAATGCGCGCAGCGTGAAGGAGGTGAAAATCTCCGTTTCCGATGATGGCAAGGCCTGGACGGAAGTGAAAAAAGTCACTTTCAAGGCTGGCAACGGCAAGCCGGAGCTTCCCGCAGAGGTGATCAAGTTTGATGCCGCGGTGAAAGCTCGCTACGTTCGGCTAGACGCGCTCTCCCGCCACGGCAGCGATGCCTTTGGCTTATCCGAAATTCGTTTTGCCAACGCCGACAAAGCCTATGTCGCCCCCTCCCGCATCTGGGTGGCCAAATACGCACGTCCGGTGCATCCCAAAGTCGCGCAGGGAGCAAAACTCGCCGGCAGCGTGGACAACACGTTTCCCGCAGCCGCCAACGTCGTGGATGTGTCCAAGCCACCCTACAACGCCAAGGGCGATGGTGTCACCGATGACACCGACGCCATTCAAAAAGCCTTGGATGATCATCCGGCGAAGAGTGCGATCATCTATCTTCCGAACGGCAAATATCTCGTCTCGCGCCAGATTCGTTGGGGCGGAGGCAATGACATGCGGGGTCAGGGAGCCGCTAAGATTACAATCTTGTGGGGTCAGAGCAAAGAAGGCACGGTCATCCAACTCAAAGACCGTTGCCCCGGATTCAACGATCCTAGCACCATCCGCGGCGTGCTTTGGACTGGTTCCGCGCCCGCCCAGCGTTTCGCCAACGAGATCCATAACCTCACCGTCGATACCGGGATCAATAATCCGGGGGCCTCAGGCGTGCAGTTCATCGCCAACAACCAGGGCGGGATTTACGACGTGAACATTGTTTCCGGCGACGGCAAGGGAGCTTCAGGGCTCGATCTGGGTTTCACCGACGAACAAGGCCCGATGCTGGCCAAAAACATTTCCGTGCTGGGCTTCGACTACGGGGTCAGTTCGGCCACAGGCGTCGCCTCGTGGACGGGCGAAAACATCACGGTCAAATTCCCCAACAAGGCAGGATTTCGCAACAACGGTCAGCCTGCCAGCGTGCGGAAATTCCAGTTTTCTGGCGATGTCCCGGCCGTTCAGAACGGCGCGGGATTGCTGACTCTCATCGACAGCACCCTCGAAGGAACGGGCGCGGCTAAAGACCTGGCGGCGATCACCATCAATGGTGGCGCCGCCCTCGTTCGAAATGTAAAAACCTCCGGCTTCAATACCGCGCTGGTGGACACGACTGCCAAGACGCAGGAAGCCGGCCCGAACATCGCCGAGTATTGCTCCATCAAACCAACGACTCTGCTCGCAGGTGCCGCCAAAACCCTGAACCTGCCGATCAAAGAAACCCCGGAATTGCCCTGGGGCGATTCCTCCAAATGGGCCGTGCCCGCGACGAAGGACGCCGCCGGGATTCAGGCCGCGATTGATTCCGGTGCCGAGACCGTGCTTCTGCCGCGTGCCGCGTTCAGCATCGATCAAACGATCATCGTTCGCGGCAAGGTGAAACGCATCATCGGAACCAAGGCCACGCTCGATGTGAAGAAGCCCTTGCAGGAAACGAAAACTCCGGTTTTTCAAATTGCCGACAGCGCGGCGGATTCCGTGACCTTGGAAGGCCTGCACACCAGTTATGCGAATGGTTCCTTCGTATTCATTGAACACGCCACCAAGCGACCCTTGATCCTCAAAACTTTGATGATCAACTTTGGTGCGGCGCAGACCCCGTCGCATCTCACCTATCGCAACACCGTTCCGGGCGCGGAGGTCTTTATCGAGGACGTGGTTTCTGGCCGATGGGAATTCACCGGACAGCAGGTCTGGGCCCGCCAGTTCAACCCGGAGCCGACCGGCACCCGACTGACCGTCGACGGCGGCACGTTTTGGGTTCTCGGATACAAGACCGAGCGCTGGGGTGAAATCGCCGTGGCGAAGAACGGCGCCAAGGTGGAAATCCTTGGCGGACTCAGCCAGACCTCGGGCAGTAAGCAGGATGCTATGTTCCTGAACGACAACTCCGACATATCGGTTTTCTTTTCGGAGGTGAACCATTCGGAAGATCCGTTCGTGAAATTCGTTATTGAGAAAAAGGGCTCGGAAACCAAGGAATTTGGTGACCCGAACAAGGGTTTCAAAGGCTGGCGACCGGTCGTCTATGAGGGCCGCGCGGCCAAGTAGGAAAACCGTAGATGGGGTCGGTTTCGCATTTCAACAAATTCGGGAGACATCGCCACCAATCGGCTGCGGCCGCTGGCGAAGAAAGATCGTGAATACGATTCCACGGCATCGGCGCTGGAGGGGAAGCGGGAACTCAACGCGGCGGAGACGGCGCGGCTGAAACAGCTTTGGAAGAAGCTGGTGCGGATGTTTCACCCGGATCTCCACGAGCACGATCCGGAAAAGCGCAAGACCTACGAACTCCTCACCCAGGCGATCAACGAAGCCCGCGACCGGGGAGACATCGGGCTGTTGGAACTCATCGCCAAG
>JBGSOI010000172.1:0-3523 GCA_041739215.1 Akkermansiaceae bacterium | reverse complement strand
GATCCGTCACGCTGACGAGGGTGTTGTTGAAAGTCGCGGTCACATGGACGATGCCGCGGGTGATATTCTTCGAGCCTTTGGCCTTGTGAATCTTGATCTCTTCCTCGCCTCCGCCGATTTCGGCGAAGATGTCGCGCTTGGCGTCCTTTTTCGGTGCCTCTCCGATGGGAGAAGTGGCGGCCGCTTCAAGAGCAGGAGTGGTGGCGGGTGCTGGAGCTGCTACGGGCTCAACCGCCGGTGTTTCGGCGGAATTTTTGGTGGTTTCTTCAGACATGATTCAGAAAATTACTTCTTAACGCCCACGGTCTTCTTCTTGCCCTTGCGAGTGCGGGCATTGGTGCGGGTGCGTTGGCCACGGACCGGCAAACCGCGCTTGTGTCGGATGCCACGATAGCAGTTGATGCTGGTAAGGCGCTTGAGCTGCGATTGGCGTTCACGGCGAAGGTCGCCTTCCACCATGATGTTTTCCGCCTGGATCACCTGGGAGATGCGGACGAGTTGATCCTCACTGAGCTGGCCGGTGCGGATGTTTGGGTCGATCCCCGCGTGTTCAAGGATCTTGGCCGCCGTTGGGCGACCGATGCCAAACATGTAGGGCAGAGAAGCTTCGATGCGCTTCTCATTGGGAATTTCAATGCCTAGGATACGTGCCATGATGTGCGTGATTTCGCGTGACCACGAGAGGATGTCCGGATTGCTCCGGCGACTCCGCGGGGCGGGTGATTTAGCAGAGCGCGGGGGGCTGGCAAGCCGTAAATGGAAATTTTCTCGGCGTGGCGGGGATTTGTCCGGTGAAAATCCCGGATCTCCCGTCAGGTATTGAATCCAGCCGCATTGGCCGACATCCCTTCTGGACAAAACAGGGACGGCTCTTAGTTTCGCGAGCACTTCCCTATCACCCATGGAATCCCATACCGACTTCAGCAGTCAGCTCCCACCCGATGACGTCGCCGCCATCGATGAACTCGGAAAAACCTACCAGGCGTTCCGTGCCGAACTCAGCAAAGCCATCGTTGGCCAGGAGCAGGTCATCGAGCAGCTCGCAATCTGCCTATTCGCCCGCGGCCATGCCTTGCTGATGGGAGTCCCCGGTCTTGCAAAAACCCTGCTGGTATCGTCGGTGGCGCAGACGTTCGACCTTTCGTTCAACCGCATCCAGTTCACGCCCGACCTGATGCCCGCCGACATCACCGGCACGGATATCATCCAGGAATCCGGAGTCGGCGGCCGGCGGGAGTTTGAATTCATCAAAGGCCCGGTCTTCGCTAACATCGTGCTCGCCGACGAAATCAACCGCGCTCCGGCAAAGACTCAATCCGCCATGTTGGAGGCGATGCAGGAAAACAAAGTTACCGTCCTCGGCACGACTTATACACTGCAACCACCGTTTTTCGTCCTCGCGACACAGAACCCGATCGAGCAGGAAGGCACCTACCCATTGCCGGAAGCGCAGCTCGACCGTTTCATGTTCCTCATTGAGGTCGGCTATCCGTCATCCAGCGAGGAGAAGGAAATCGCCCGTGCAACCACTGGCACCGCGCGACAAGTCCTTAGCCACTTGTTGGATGGGGAAAAAGTCATCGCCTATCAGCAACTCGTCCGGCGGGTCCCGGTTCCCGAGCATCTTTATGACTACGCGGTGAAAATCGTTCGCAAGACCCGCCCGGGCGAACCCGAATCGCCGCAATGGATCAAGGACACCGTCGGCTGGGGCGCAGGTCCCCGCGCGGTGCAGTATTTAATACTAGGGGCCAAATCCCGCGCCGCCCTGCGGGGAGCCTACATGGCCTCACTGGAAGACCTTGAAGCGATCGCTTCGTCCGTCCTCACCCACCGTGTCATCACGAATTTCTCAGCCGAGTCCCAAGGAATGACTTCCAAGAAAATTGTCGAACGGCTGATCAAGGAGATGCGGGAAGATTGAGATTCCAGAAGCAAGAGCCCAGAAACAAGGAAGACGAAAACGCCCATGAACCACAATTTCGAAAATCTGGAAGTCTGGAAACGTGGCTGCAGACTGGCGGTCAATGTTTGCGTCGCTTCGCACAAATCCCGTGATTTTGCGTTAAAGGATCAAATTCACCGTTCCGCCATTTCAATACCATCCAATATTGCCGAAGGCGCGGAGCGATCTTCCGAAGCCGATTTCTCACGATTTCTATCTTACAGCAAAGGTTCCTGCGGAGAGCTTCGCACCCAGCTCATGATCCATCGGGAAGTGTGTCGCGAGTTAGAGATCGAACCATTTGCCAACACCGACGCGATGATCGAAGAAACGCGGGAAATCTCCCGGATGCTGAGCGGCTTCATCGGCCACCTGAAGCCACCTTCTTCCCTGTCTCTTGATTCTTGATTCTGGCCTCTTGAATCTAAATGTCCCACTCCTTCATCGACAACACCCTGCTCTCCCGCCTCGGCTCGTTGCCCATCGAGTCGCGCGCGCCGATGTTAGGAAATGTGGCGGGCAAACACCGTTCGCCCCACCGCGGGTCATCGGTCGAGTTCGCAGAGTATCGGAAATATGTCCCCGGCGATGACACCCGCCGGTTGGATTGGAAAGCCTTCGCCCGCTCGGATCGTTTTTACATCAAGGAATTCGAGGCCGACACGAATCTCCGCGCCTACTTCGTCGTTGATGCGTCCGGCTCCATGAACTTTGCCGGAAATGGTGAAGCCAAAATCCAAGTCGCACGCCGGATCGCCGCGTCACTCGCTTATTTGCTCGTCAATCAAGGCGACGCCGCCGGCCTATCCATTTGCACCGACAAGCTTCACCTGGAAGTACCGCCCAGCCGCCGCGCCGCGCACTTGGAGCGCTTCTTTTCCACTCTCGGAAAAGTCCAGCCGTCTGGCGAAACGGGACTCATCCCCGCGCTCCACACCATCGCGGAGAAAATCGGCCAGCGCGCGTTTGTCGTCATTCTATCCGATCTGTTCACCGACCCCGTCGCCTTGGGCGACGCGCTCCAGCACCTGCGCTACCGCAAGCACGACATCTCCGTCTTCCACCTGATGGACCCGCTTGAACTCGGCTTCGAGTTTGACCGCCCCCACCGCTTCGTCGATCTGGAGGATGGCACCTCCATCGTCGCCGAGCCCAATCTCATCGCCGACGAATACAAGGCAGCGCTCCGCGATTTCCTAACCGCCGTCCGCGCCAAGTGCCACGACGCCGCCGCTGACTATCAGCTCATCACCACCGACACGCCGCTCGAACCGCTGCTCCGCGAGTTCCTCACCGCGCGGCTTCCCAAGTCCAAGCACTGATCCCGAAAGATGCTTTTTCTCAATCCGCTATTGCTCTGGGGCCTGCTCGCCGCGGCCGTTCCCATTGCGATCCATTTGCTGAACCGTCGCCGCCACAAGACGATCCAGTGGGCGGCGATGCAGTTCCTGCTCAAGGCGACCCGCGAATCCCGCGGTAAGAAAAAGCTCCGTCACATCCTCATTCTGACATGCCGCGCGCTGGCCATCGCCGCGCTGGCCTTCGCCGCCGCGCTACCGATCGCCTCCGGCCTCATCG
>JBGSOI010000140.1:0-24351 GCA_041739215.1 Akkermansiaceae bacterium | reverse complement strand
GGAACCACCCGGTCCCATTCCGAACCCGGAAGTGAAACGCCGCAGCGCCAATGGTAGTGAGACGATAGGTCTTGTGAGAGTAGGTCGTCGCCAGGTATATGCCCCGTCCATGGAAACATGGCCGGGGCTCTTTTTTTGCCCGGAAACGGCCCCCAAGCGGAAAATCAAGCGGCCGAATCCCGGGTCGAAGCCAAACCCTAGAACTCGCAGTGACCCGGCGTCCGCGCGAAGGGAATCACATCCCGAATGTTCGCCATCCCGGTGACGAACATGAGCATCCGCTCGAAGCCGAGGCCGAAGCCGGCGTGAGGGACGCTGCCATATTTCCTGAGATCGGTGTACCAGTCGTAAGACTTCGGATCGAGACCATGTTTGGCGAAGTTCCCCAACAGAACGTCGAGCCGTTCCTCGCGCTGGCTGCCGCCGATGATTTCGCCGATGCCGGGGACCAGGACGTCCATCGCAGTGACTGTCTGGCCGTCGTCATTGAGGCGCATGTAGAACGGTTTGATATCCTTGGGATAATTGTACACCGTGACGGGCTTCTTGAAATACTCCTCGGTGAGCCAGCGCTCGTGTTCGGATTGGAGATTGAGTCCGTATTCCACGGGGAATTCGAATGTTTTGCCATCGGCCTTCAGGAGTTCGATGGCTTTAGTGTAGGTGAGCCGTTCGAACGGGCGGCTGGCGACGAACTCCAGGCGCTCGCGAAGACCCTTGTCCACGAATTTCTCGAATATTGCCAAATCCCCTTCGCTGTTGGCCAGGGCTTCGTTGACCAGGTATTTCACCAGGGCTTCCGCCAGATCCATGTCTCCTTCCAGATCGCAAAAGGCGACTTCGGGCTCGATCATCCAGAATTCGGCAGCGTGGCGCGAGGTGTTGGAGTTTTCCGCGCGGAAGGTGGGACCGAAGGTGTAGATGTTTGAAAGTGCGCAGGCGAAGGTCTCGCCTTCGAGTTGCCCACTCACCGTCAGGAAGGCGCGTTTGCCGAAGAAATCGTCCTCGGGCTTGGAAATGCTGTCGTCCGGAAGGGTTGTGACCCTGAACATTTCTCCGGCACCCTCGCAATCGCTGGCGGTGATGATCGGGGTGTGAACGTAGATGAAATCACGCTCCTGGAAAAATTTGTGCACCGCATAGGCCATCCGGCTGCGCATGCGGAAGACCGCACCATAGAGATTGGTGCGGGGGCGGAGGTGGGCGATCGAGCGGAGAAATTCGGCACCGTGGCCCTTTTTCTGAAGCGGATAACCTTCCGGGGCTTCCCCGAGCAATTTCAGGGAGGTCGCCTGCATCTCCCACTGCTGGCCTGCGGCAGGCGACGGAATCAATTTCCCGCGAACTTCGACCGAGGCTCCGGTGGTCATTTTGGAGATCGCATCGTAGCCGGGGATCCCAGCGTCGGCGACGATCTGGAGGTTGCCCAGGCAAGTGCCGTCGTTGAGTTCCAGAAATGAAAATGTCTTCGAATCGCGCCGGGTTCGCACCCATCCGGCGACATGAAGGTCGTCGGTTGCCTCGTCGCGCTTGAGGATATGTTTGATCAGTGATCGCATGGACTTGGATAGCCAGCAGGCCCGGCCTTGTCAAAGCAGGTCCCCGGAATTGTTGATAGTTGACCATGGGCGGGCGGGTAATAGCATCTCTACATATTGCCCAACCCATGAAAATCCTCCTCCACCGGTTCCTGATCCTCGCGACTGTTCCCGCTGCCCATGCCTGGTCGCCTAGCCAGGAACCTCCGGCGATGCCGCTCGATTCGTTCGTGCTTCCCGAGGGGTTGGAAATCACTCCTTGGGCCACTTCTCCTGCGCTTTTCAACCCGACCAATATCGACATCGACCATCTCGGCCGGGTGTGGGTGGCCGAGGGCGTGAACTACCGCGGCAAGGCGGGACGTCAGCCCGGCGGTGACCGGATCGTCATTCTGGAGGACACCAACGGCGATGGAACCGCAGACAGCTCCAAGGTTTTCTGGCAGGATCCCGAATTGATTTCGCCTCTCGGAATCGCGGTTTTCGACAATGTGGTCATTGTTTCGCAGCCGCCGCACCTGCTCAAACTCACCGACGTCAACCGCGATTCGAAATTCGACCCGGCCTCCGGCGACACCCGCGAAGTCATGCTAACAGGCTTCAACGGGCGGAATCACGACCACTCGCTGCACTCCCTGACGGCCGGGCCCGACGGGAAGTGGTATTTCAACCAAGGAAATACCTGCGGAGTTTTCACGGACAAATCCGGCAAGACCTTCCGCATCGGTGGAGGCTATTATAAGAGCGGTGGCGGTGAATGGCCGATCGATACCAAGGCGATCTCGGGTCAAAAGAGCGATGACGGCTTTGTCTATGTCGGCGGGTTCACCGTGCGCATGAATCCGGACGCGACCCATGCCGAGATCGTCGGCCATGGCTACCGGAATTCCTATGAGCAGACCATCAACTCGCTGGGTTATGTGTTTCAGAATGACAATGATGATCCACCGGCATGCCGGACCAGCCACGTGCTTGAGCGGGGCAATGCCGGCTTCTTCTCCCGCGACGGAAAGCGCCTCTGGGATGCGGACCGGCGCCCGGGCCAGGACACGCCGGTGGCGGAATGGCGGCAGGAAGACCCCGGCACCATGCCTGCGGGCGACGTCTATGGTGGCGGCTCCCCAACCGGGGTGGCCTACTACGAGAACGGCGCGCTGGGTGATAAGTTCATCGGAACGCTATTGTCCTGCGAGCCCGGCAGAAACGTGATTTTCGGCTATCAGCCCGTCGTGGAGGGAGCCGGCTTCAAGCTGGACCGCACGGATTTCGTGACCTCCAATGCCGAGAAAAACTTCGATGGAGCCGATTTCACCGGGGGAGTTAGAAAGCAGAGGAGCATGGCGGCGGAAGCCAGGACCAAGTTCAACTTCCGCCCGTCAGACATCACCGTCGGACCGGATGGCGCGCTCTATGTCGCGGACTGGACCGACCCGCGGGTGGGCGGCCACGATACCCAGGACGATGCGGCATCCGGCGTCATCTATCGGATCGCTCCCAAGGGATTCAAATCCGGTGTTCCTAAAATTGACCTCGGCACGGTGGATGGCGCGGTTCTCGCGTTGAAGTCGCCCGCCGTCAATGTCCGCTCGCTCGGCTATCAGAAACTGAAAGCCAGCGGAGCCGCGGCTTATGATGCCGTGGCGAAGGTCCTGGATGACCCCAATCCCTACATCGCTTCCCGGGCGGTTTGGCTGATGCCATATCTCGGCGATAAGGGCCGGGCCAAGCTCGAAACCCTCATCGCCAGCGAGGACGCGGCCGACCGTCTAACGGCCTTCCGCGCGATCCGCCGCACCGATGGCGCGATCGACGATCTGCCCTACGCCCGCAAACTTTCCACCGACCCGGATTCCGGGGTGCGTGCGGAGGCCGCGCAAGCGGTGCGCGGCCGCAGCTTCGAGGAGGCCCGCGATGTCCTGGTCAACGTGGCCCTCAAGTACGATGGCAAGGACCGTTCCTACTTGGAATCCCTCGGCATCGGTGCCGGTCACCACACGGAAGCGCTGTGGAAGGCCATCGGTCAGAAATTGCAACCCGGCGAGCCGCTCAAGTGGTCGGACAACTTCGCCCGCCTTACCTGGCGTTTGATGCCGGAAGCCGCGGTCGCTTCGTTGAAAGCCCGTGCCGCCGCCAGCTTGACCGCGGAGCAACGCAAGCTTGCGGTCGATTCCATCGCATTCATCAATTCCAAAGCCTCCGCCGATGCCCTGATGGATCTCGCGGCGCAAGGTTCGCCGGTTAGAGAGGAGGCCCTGTGGTGGCTGCAGAACCGCAATGAGGGCGAGTGGGCTTCGTTTGATCTGGGCGGCGAGCTCCTGAAGCGCGGTCTGATAGAGAAGTCCCTGCCGCTGGTGGAGATAACAGTCCCGCTAAAACCGGAGAGCACCAAGTTCACCGTCGCCGAGGTGATGGCTCTCAAGGGCGATGCCGCGCGTGGCAAGATCGCCGCCGGGCGCTGTGTCATGTGTCACAAGATCGATCAGGCCGGTACCGACTACGGCCCCGCGCTCAAAGGGTTCGGCAGCCGCCAACCGCCTGAGGTCGTCGCGAGGTCCATGGTGGATCCCTCGTTCGATATCTCCCACGGGTTCGAGGGCACTGCCATCAATCTCAAGGACGGCAAATGGATCGACGGCCGCATCATTTCCGATGGCGACCCGGTGGTTATCAGCTCGACTGGTGGTGTCGTCCAACGGGTTCCGAAGAGGCAGATCGCCAGCCGCAATAAAATGGACCGTTCGCTGATGCTCAACGCCGATCAGCTCGGCATGACGGCCCAGGACGTGGCCGACATTGTCGAGTGGATGAAGACCTATTGAAAAAAATCAGGCCGTCACTCCGGCTTCGGCAAGCGCTTGTGCGAGCCGTCGCAGAGTGGCGGGCTGGCGGTGTGTTTGCATTGGCACCACCACACGGTTTTCTTTTCCGCGACTTCGTATTTCACCGGCTGTAAGCCCGTGCCCTTGTGGGAGCCGTCGCAAAACGGCGGATGGCCGGAGCGACCGCAGGAACACCACCAGTGAACTCCGGCCTCCACTTCAAGCGCCAGCGGTTTGGTGTCGCAGATGATCGGGTCAGCAGCCATGGCGTGAGGCTAACCGGCATTTGCGCCTCAGCGCGAGAATGATTCCGGCAGTCCAGCCGATTTCATTTGGGTGGCGATAAGGGCCGCCGGGCTGCTCCCCAACTCCGCGGCGGCGGCCGCCGGTTTCTTGTCCAGCTTCGGATAGCGTTGGGACGGCACGTCGTTGAGAAACGTTGCTCCGAGCCACCCCGCGAGGAGGATCGACGAACCACTTACAAAACGACGGGTATTCATCTAATAATACGGAAATGTTTACTAAAACTGCTGGCAGGTTTTGATTTGATCCCGGCAAAATTGCAATCACAAACACGCGGCTTGCCGGGTAGAACTTTCAAAAGAGGATTGTCGTTACCCGTCCCGGCCACTAGCTTGGCGGTCCCGAGAGGTCCGCCAGCACGGCGGGTTCTATCAGACCACAACTTTCCATCCCCATGGGCATTTTCAGCAAACCCCGCCTGCGCAGCCACGACCGCCGAGAAGAGATGCCGGAAGGCCTGTGGCTCAAGTGTCCCGATTGTGGCGCCTTGATCCACACCCTCGAGCTCAAGCAGAATCTTCACGTCTGCGTGCATTGCAGCCACCACTTCCTGGTCGATTCCCGCGAGCGGATCGGGCTGTTAGCCGATCCTGGTTCGTTTGAGGAAACCGAAGCGGGCCTGATCTCCGCCAACCCGCTTGGTTTCGCGGGTTATTCCGAAAAGACCGCGGGCCTCCGCGAGAAAACCGGGCTCGACGATGCCGTGATTTGCGGCCGTCTAACCATCGACGGCCGGCGCGCGATGATCGCGGTGATGGATTTCAAATTCTTCGCCGGTTCGATGGGCTCGGTGGTCGGTGAGAAAATCACCCGCGCCATTGAAATGGGAATCGCCGAAAAACGCGGCGTGATCATCGTTTCCGCCTCGTCCGGCGCGCGGATGCAGGAAGGCATGCTCTCGCTGATGCAGATGGCCAAGACCTGCGGCGCGCTTGCCCGTCTGTCAGAGGCGAAGCTGCCCTACATCTCCCTTCTAACGCATCCAACCACCGGCGGCGTCACCGCGTCCTTCGCCACCATCGGCGACATCAACCTGGCCGAGCCCAAGTGCATGATCGGCTTCGCCGGCCCGCGGGTGGTCAAGGAAACAACCCACCAGAACCTGCCGCCCGGGTTCCAAACCGCCGAGTTCATGCTCGAGCACGGGCTGATCGACGCCATCGTCCCGCGGACGAAGCTGCGCGAGCGGCTTGGCACGCTGTTAGCCTACATGATGCCGGAGTAAATCACCCTTCCCCCGGCGGCGTGACCACCACCACTCGCTCGACGCCGCGTTTGGAAAACTCCTCCCAGTAGCGTTTCTCCCACGCGACGGTGCGGGCTCTCCGGTCCTCCTCGCTGAGCGCCTCCCATTCCTTGAAGCCGATGGCGCGGGCGAGATCGCGGTCGGCCAATCTAACTGCCAGTTCGTCCCAGAAGCTTTCGTTGCGGAATTCCTCGTAGCACTCGTGGTAAAACAAATTTTCCTCGCGTTCCGCCTTCACGCGGAAGCGCTGGCTTTCCTCGTCGAACTCGATCCAGTCGCCCAGTCCCGAGTGGCCGGCTTTTTCGAGAATCTTGCTTTCCAGCGTCTCGAACGCGGACACCTGGTCGTTTGCGGTTTCCTTCTGGTTCCACGACGCCACGTTGGCGGCGAGGCTAACCATTTCCACCAGCGTGGCGAGTTCTTGATCGGAGAGGCGCAAATGCATTCGTGCCGCGAACAAACCACCACCGCGGCCCACCCGCAAGCCCGCAACACTCGGAGCTTGATCTTCGCGAAATCTCCCGCCAGTTTCCCGCCCTGCCCGGCACGAGTAGCTCAGCGGTAGAGCGGTCCGCTTACACCGGATTGGTCGGCGGTTCGATCCCGTCCTCGTGTACCATCTTTCAAAACCGCCAGACGTCCAGGATCCTGCCCTTGCGGCAAATCTCCGGCGATTCTTCGATCACCCCGCGGCTGAGCACGCCGGCGTTCCATTCCAGCCAATCCGCGCGGCCCGGAGCCATGAACGAGCCGGTGTTGATGATCCTGCGGCCGTTCCTGAGCCAGCAGCCTTCGCGGTGAAAATGGCCGATGACGAGCACTTCCGCCTGCGGGAAATAACTCTCGCAGAATTTCGCGCCGGCCGAGCCTTGAATCATCCAGGACTCGATCATCTTGACCGCCCGGCCCGGCGGCAGCACCGCGTCCCATGCCCGCTGCAGGAAATGGCGACCGGACGGATACTCGATTGAGCACAGTTCCCGCGCGATCTTGCGCGCCACGCGCAGCCGTTCCTCGATGTCGTGATCCGCGCGCGGGTGTTCGTTCCACAGTTCCATCACGCGCTTGCCGCCGACGAGGATTTCGCGCTTCCATGGCGAGCCGTCGAACAGCAACGCATCGCCGTGGGTGACGATGATGCGCCCGCCCGCGAGTTCCACCCAGCCGGGGCCGGGCCAACCCGGATCGTGGTTGCCTGATAGAAAAACCGCGTCCGCGCCTTCCTCGCGGCAGAGCGACTGAAGCCCGTCTAACATTTCCCGGGAACGGCCGTAAAGCGTACCGGCGAGTTCCTGCCACGTGTCGCCGTTGAAAACCACCGTGCCCGCGCCCGCGATCAAGGGCCGGAGCGCCGAGACCCGCGCGACGCGCGAAATCCTGTGGCCGAGATGCAGGTCTGATAGAACCCGCACGGGTTCATTCATTGGTCACCCGGCGCTGGCGCACCGCCTCGAACAAACAGACGCCGGTGGCCACCGAGACGTTGAGGCACTCGACCTTGCCGGCCATCGGGATCCGGGCGAGGAAATCGCAGTTCTCCTCGGTCAGGCGGCGCATGCCTTTTTCCTCGGCCCCTAACACCAGCGCGAGCGGGCCTTTGAGATCGAGCTCGTAAATCGACTTCGAAGCCGCGTGGTCCGAGGTGCCGACCAGCCACAGCCCGGCGGCTTTGAGTTTCTCCATCGTCCGTGCGAGGTTGGTGACCTGGGCGAACGGCACGTGATCGGCCGCGCCCACGGAGACCCGGCGCACGGTCTCGGTGATGCCGACGGCCTTGTCTTTCGGTGCGACCACGGCATGCACCCCCGCCGCATCGGCGGTGCGGAGGATGGCCCCGAGGTTGTGCGGGTCCTGCACGCAATCGAGGATCAGGATGAAGGGTTCCTTCTGCTCCGCCACGATCGCCATCAGGTCGTCCTCATCGAGCGACGGGGTCATGGTTTCCACTGCCTGGACGTGGCGGTTTTCACGGGCCTGCTTGCCTTGCGCGCCGTGGGGAGGGGAGAAACGAGGTTTCATGGGCGAAGTTTTGATCAAGTGGAACGATGGAGTCGAGCGCGATCAAGGAGCACGGCCGTCGGCCACAAAAAAGCCCGGTCCCCGCAAGCGGGAACCGGGCCTGAAGCATTTTTCAAATCAGGGAACCACGTTCAAGCGGACGAAGAACGGAGTCGGCGAGGTTGGCATCGTGAAGACGACTTGGCTCGCGGAGATACTCAGGTTTGCCGAGTAATTGATGCTGGCATCCTCCCATGTGGTGAGGTTCGTCGAGACCTCGACCTTGAAGGAAGCGATCGTCGTTCCGAGGGCGCGCGGCCAGGTCACGGCATTGGCCACGATTCCCGGGTTGGGGGTGAAGGCATTGCCCGCCGTTCCCATGAAATATTCAGCTCCGTTGTCGATTCCATCACCGTCGAAATCCTGATCCGCGGTCTGGCCACCGGAGTTGGTGGTGGACCAGTTGGCGAAGTTGTTTCCGGTGCCGTTGGTCACGCCCGGGGTCGGTGCTTGCGCGGCGTAGAGCGACGAGTTGAAGGCAGCTCCACCATCCGGAATCCGGGCGATGGCATTGACCTGGCCGTTGGAACCGGCGTTCTCGTTCACCTCCGGCTTGCCCGGCGTGAGGGCGCTGATCAACCCTGCCCCGTCGGTCTGACCATTGCTGTAAACCACGGCGTCTATCAGCGTTCCGCTTGGCGAGGTGGCCGCTGTGCCGTTTGGAAACAAGGAGGGCACTGCCAGATAGAGCGCGACGCCGTCTGCTCCGTTTTGCAAGGTATTGTCCGGGAAAGTGATGCTTGCGTTTGCGACCAGCGCATTCCCAACCACGAAGTATCCGTTTGCCGGGATGGTGTAGCCACTCAGATCAATTGTTCGATAGGAGGTGTTTCCATTGCCATTGTACAAAACCAGAATGGCCCCGTTGAGAGATACCTCGGAGGCTGAGTTGTTAAAAAGTTCGATGAATTCATGCGCATCCGAAGGCAGGTCCGCTTGGTCGGAGTCCACCTCGTTGATCACCACCGGGAAGGTCACGTCCGTCTCTTCATCGGTCACGGTGAGTTGCGCGGTGGATGAGAGGTAACCGGTTGCCGCCACGCGGACCGTCACGTTCTGGGGCCCGTCCAGATAGGGGTCGTTCACCGCGGTGATTTCGAATGTAATTTCCGACTGGCCGATCGCGAAGGTCCCGAAAGGGTCGGCGCTTGCCTCGCTCGGGTCGTTCACCACGATTTCAAAATCCAGCTCTGCGGCCGTTGAGCCGGTGCGGGTGACCGTGGCGATGGCCGGGGTCACGCTGCCTTCGGAAATCGACGCGGGCAGGATCGAGATGGACAGGAATTCCGGCAGGCCCGATGCGCGGAGATACCACGCATCGGCTGGTGCAGCAGAGGCCACTTCAGCCAGGGTTTTGTTGCTGGTCCAGGTAGCCGGGTAATTCAAAATCGAGGATCCGGTCGTGAAATCGAAACCGATCGAATCATTGAGTCGATAGAAGGTTTTGTTAGCGCCATCGTTGTTCACGAAAGAAACCGCGTCGGCGATATTCGCCAGGTCATTGGTCGCGGCCGAGTAGAGCACGATGCTTTGGCTGCCACTGAATGCGGTGACTCCGGGATCGGGATCGTTGTTGACCACCAGGTCGTTGTTCACGACGGCGTATTCCGGATTGGCGGCACCGAAGTCAGCGACGAGGAAATAGCCGTTCGCCGGGATGGACTTGCCAATGAGGGTCGTGACCCGGGGAGTGGTTTGAGTGCCGGATTTCCAGCCCTGGTTCCCTGCGGGGTCGCTGAGGCTCCAAGCGGTCAGGCGGTAGTCATCCAAGGCGATCGGCCCACCGGTTAGGTTTTTCAATTCGATGAAGCGGCTGGTTCCTGCGCCGTCGCCTTCGTAATACTGGCTGATAATCACGCTCGGCTGGTCGCGGGTGGTGAAGATCCAATCACCTGCCTCGATCACCCGGCTGAGGTTCAACGCCTGATCGGTCACCACGGCGGCTGGCACTTCGACGGAGTATTCGGTGCTGTAGCTGAGCAGAGCGGTTGGGTCGATGGTAATGGAAGTTGCGGAAACCGTGACCCGTGGGCCGGGGACCGCAATGGATTCCACGGTGGTCGCGCCGGTCTTGAGCAGGATCGTGCCTGAACCGACCAGGATGGGCTCATTGTAGGTAATCACCAGATTGCTGGCTGGAGGCACGCCGGTGCTGTTCTCGAGCGGATTCAGCGTTGCTATGGGAGATGTGTTATCGACGACGGCCGTCCTGAAGCTCCACGCCGTGGTGCCACTGATGCCGGCGAAGTTGTTGTCCGCGGCATCCTTGAAGGCAGTGTTGTCGACGGTCACGAAGTAATCGGTCTCGCCGACCAAAACTCCAGGAAGAGGGATCGTGGCCGTTTGGCCGCTTGTGGTCACCGACGAGTCGGTTCCGACATTAATGGTGAACACCGGGTTGACGGTGTCGGAGGCCAAATAGATGGAAACATTTCCGGTGCCTTTCACGATCGGCTCGTTGAAGCTGATCGAAAGTGGCGCTGCGATTCCCACGCCCGTGGCATCGTCGGCAGGGGTGAGGCTTGTTTGCAACGGAGACACTATGTCCACAGGGAATACCGGGGTAACGTTGTTGCGGGGGGCGGGAGTTCCTGCGGTAAAATCAGCAGAGTTGAGATCCGTGTCCGCCGCACCGTTGGTCCGGCTGGCTGACGTGGTATTGGACAATACCGGAGCGGCGGCGGAACCTTCGAAGGCGTTGGCACTCCCATAACCCACGAAGTCGACGACCGTGGGTCCACCGATCGGATTGGCACCGGTGAGAGCGGTATTCGTGTTGGCGAGAGCTACTTTTCCATTGGTACCCGACAAGTTAGTGGTATTCGACGCCTGAGCTGCAGGTAGGCTTGCTCCTACCGCTCCATTGCTAGCCAAGCTGATCAGATAGAAACCTCCTGGCGCGATCGATCCGCTCAAGGTGGTAGGGGCCCAATTGGTGCCGGTAGCAGAGGCATACTGGATAGACCAGCCTGTGACAGAAACCGAAGAGGTTGAAATGTTATGCAGCTCCACAAAATCATTCGTAAAGGTCGCTCCAGAGTTCCCGCCACCTCCATACACTTGGCTGATAACCACGGTCGTGGAAGGCGCGGCGAAAGCCGTGTTGGCTCCAAGGGCGAAGGCGCAAACCGCGAGCAGGGCTCGCGACCAGCATGCCGACTTGAAAAGCCAGCTTGAGGATAGGGGTAGGGGATGAAGTCTCATGGTTTTAAATGTAGTTGTGGCTCAAGGGATCAAACGTAGCACGACTGAAGGATTCCTCCTTCTACCTAATGTGTCTTTTTCGCCACACGGTTTAAGCAATCGATGCGCCACAATGATTCCTGCTATATTTCGCTTGCGTTTTGGAGTTTTCAGGATTTATTGAAAACTGTGACCGCGGAAGCCGAAAAACTCAAACACGCCCGGGACGAATTCGTCGCCCAGTGGGGCGCGCTTGGCACGCAATGGGGGATCAACCGGACGATGGCCCAGATTCACGCGCTGCTGATGACCGCGCCACAGGCGATGACCACCGACGAGGTGATGGAGGACTTGGAAATCAGCCGCGGCAATGCCCACACCAATCTCAAGGAACTGGTCGCCTGGGGCTTGATCAAGGTGGTGGTGAAAAAAGGCGAGCGCCGCGAGTTTTTCGAGGCGGAAAAGGACGTCTGGCAGATTTTCACGATCGTTGCCCGCGAACGGAAACGCCGGGAGATCGAGCCGGCGCTGGCGATTCTCAGCAAGTGCGCCGAGGAAAGCAGCGCGATCCATACGCCGGAAGGCAAGGCCTTCCACGATCAAATGCGCGCGCTTGAGGACTTTGTCGGGTTTGCCTCGAAAATGTCCGACCGGATCGCTTCGCTGAAATACGGACTGGCCGTCCAACTGGCCACCAAACTGCTTGGCTAACAAAAAAATTTCACCCGGTATTTCAGAATTTCCTGAAAGATCGGAATCAACAAAAAAAGAATTATGAACCCCGTCATCGTGATTTTCGGAGCCAATGGATTCCTTGGCCGCTACCTCTGCCGCCACTTTGCCCGCAATGGCAAGGAGGTGGTCGCCATCGCCCGCAGCCGGGAGGGCTGGAGCGGCGACGGGATGTTCCTCCAATGGGATGGCAAAACGCTCGGGCCCTGGGCGCTCGCGCTCGAAGGGGCCGAGGCCGTGATCAACCTCGCCGGCCGCAGCGTGAATTGCCGCTACACCCCCAAAAACCGCCGCGAAATCACCGATTCCCGGGTGGACTCGACACGGGTCATCGGCGAGGCGATCAACGCTTGCAAAACGCCGCCAAAGAACTGGTTCAACGCGAGCACGGCGACTTGGTATCGCCACGCGGAGGACAAGCCGCAGAATGATTGGCTGGGCGAGCCGGGCACAGGGTTTTCCTGCGAAGTGGCGCAGGCGTGGGAAGATGCGTTCTTCAACGCACTGGTGCCGCCCGCCACCCGCAAGCTCGCGCTGCGGATCGGCATGGTCCTGGCGAATGAAGAGGCGACCGTTTACGACGTGCTGCGCAAACTCACGGCCCGCGGCCTCGGCGGGGCGATGGGCAGCGGCAACCAGCGGATCAGCTGGATTCACATGGAGGATTTCCTGCGCGCCGTGGATTTCGCGATCAACGATCCGTTCCTGGACGGAACCATCAACCTCACCGCGCCGGAGTTCCCGACCAACCGCGAATGGATGCGGACCTTCCGCGAGGCGGTGGGCATGCCGTTGGGGCTTCCCGCGTCAAAGTGGATGTTGAAAATCGGCGCGCGCCTGATGGGCACCGAGACCGAGCTGGTCCTGAAAAGCCGGTGGGCCGAACCGCTGCGGCTGCGCGACGCCGGGTTCCGCTGGCGGTGGAGCCGGGCGGTGGACGCCGTTGCCGATCTTCACGGACGCCGTGGGCTGCAAGGGTTTTTCCGCGCGGCATCAGAGCGGAGCGCCGGAGCCAGGGTGTGGCTGCCCGCCCCGACGCGATGAGCGGGACGGAATCTTCGGGAATTACGAAATCGCGTATAAATTAGATTTCGCGGAAAATCCCGTAACCCTCTGGTTGTGAGTATGAATACATTGTAATAATGCTAACAATGACTTTTTCAGTTTGCCCGGACCCGCCGTGCCAGCTATTGGGAGAACGTCTTGTTTTGCACGCATGAACTTCCTTTGAAGCCCATTTTGCATGATCCATCGAATCCTTTCCCTAACCACGCTCGCATGTGTTGCGGCGCTCCTCTCCAGCTGCGGAAGCTCTGGTCCTGATGTCATCTCCAAATCTTCGATCCGCTCCGGATCCACGGTTTATGCGAAACGCGAAAGCTTCGCGCTGCCTCCCGCCTCCTCGGTCGCGGTGGCCGCCGCCGTCGGCAAGCCGCGCGACAAGCACTCGATGCCGGTTTACGCTTTCGCCGATCGCACCCGCATCGTCCGCACCACCGCCTACACCTGCAGCGAGGATGATCACCTGATCTATGGCAGCAAAAATGCCACCGGCACGCCCCTCCGCTACACGGACCGCGTCCGCAGTGCCGCCGCCGATTGGTCGTTCTATCCGGTGGGAACCACTTTCCGGATCAAGGGTCTGCCTTACCTCTACGTCGTCGATGATTACGGCTCCGCCCTGCTGGGCACCGGCACCGTTGATATTTACAAGCCGAGCAAGGAAATCATGAATCTCTGGGGTCGCCGCAATGTCGAGTTGACCGTCGTCCAGTGGGGTTCGTTCACCCGCAGCGCCGAGCTTCTCAGCAAACGCACGAGCTACGATCATTGCCGCAAGATGCTTGCTAACATCATTCGCCAGCAGCCCGGCCTCTCAAGCGTCGCTAAGCTTTAACCGGTCCACCCGCTTTCCAAGGCCCGGTCGTTCATTCGGCCGGGCCTTTTTTCGTCACTGGATCGGTGCCAGCAACCGCGCCGCCCGGCACGCCGCGCGGAACAGGAACGGCTTGCCGGTGATGTCCTCGACCTTCGCCTCACGGGCCCGGCTGAAATCCGTTACCAGCATCGCCTCGACTTCATCGACGAATTTCCGGTCGGTGGAAAACGCCGTGATTTCGAAATTCAGCCGGAACGAGCGGTTGTCCAGATTCGCCGTGCCGACGCTGGCCAGGCGATTGTCGATCAACATCACTTTCTGGTGCAGGAATCCCTTCTGATAGCAAAACAGTTTCACGCCGAAGGGAATCGATTGCTCGTAATACGAGAAAGCCGAAAGCCAGACTAACAATTGATCCGCCCGTTGTGGGATGAGGATCCGGACATCGACGCCACGGATCGCAGCCGCCTGCAGCGCGGTTAGAACTCCCTCGTCGGGAACGAAATAAGGAGAGGCGATCCACAGCTTTCTGCGAGAGGTGTTAGCCGCCTCGGCCACCAGCAATTGCCACGAATCCATCGGGTCCGCCGGGCCGGTGGGAATGATCGCCGCAATCTGATCCGCCGCTTCCGCACGGGTGTCCCAGTGCAGGTCAGGCACGGTGTTAGAAGCCCAGAACCAGTCTTCCAGGAACACCATCTGCACCGCCTGCACCACCGGCCCGCGCATCCTCAAATGAGTGTCCCGCCACCCGCCGAAGCGCTGGTCGCGGCCGAGATATTCGTCACCCACATTCAGCCCGCCGATGAACGCCGTCTTGCCATCGCTCACCACGATCTTGCGGTGATTGCGGAAATTGAGCTGCAATCTTGACCACCAAAAACGATTGATTCCGAATGAATTGCACTCGATGCCGGCGTCCTTCATCGCCCTCAGGTAGCGGCGGGTCAGCTTGTGTGAACCAATCTCGTCGAACAGGAAATACACCTTCACGCCCGCCTTCGCGCGCTCGATGAGGGCTTCCTGGAACTTGGTCCCCAGCCTGTCGTTTTTAACGATGAAAAAGTTCACGCACAAATAACTCTTCGCCTCGCGGATCACTTCGAAAATCCGCTCGAACGTATCGTCGCCATCGATGAGCAGCTCCAGATCATTTCCCCGCGTGAACGGCAATCCGCCAAGGACTTGCGCCGCCCGCTCGAATGCGTCGTCGTCCGGAATCTCCACCTCGCAATGCCGCAGGCGCTTGTGCATCGACGCCGCCAGCTTGCCTAACCGCCCGTCCTTTTCCCGCCGTCCGCCGATGTAGCCGGAGAACCGCGTCCGCCCTAGCAGCCAGTACATCGGTAGCGCGAGGAACGGCACCGTCAGCAGGGAAATCACCCAGGCGATGGTTCCCTGCGAGGTTCTCACATGCATGAGCGCGTGGAGCACGTGAAGGATTCCCACCACATAGAAAGTCAGGAGCGCGGCGAGCCCAAGCCAGGTGTTGAAGGCGAAATCCGGGAAGAACATGGTGCAATCCTAGGCGCGCCGCTTCATCGCAACAAGCCCTCAAGAACGGGATGCAGGATGGGAATGCCAGCGGGTTTCGTCCTGTTCGCGTCCCGGGTTCGGCTGGCTCCGCTTTTCAAGCTGGCGTTTGTATCCGCGGCGGACACAGTGACCGCTAACTTTGTCCGCTGGTGTTTCATGGGATCGATATTCTGCTAACCGTGCCGACGGAAACCGGACACAGCGGCGAATTGAATTGGCCGGGATCAGCTCGTGAGGAATGATCCTGATAGAGAATGGAACATGTTGATCAGAGAGTATGACCCAATTGACTGACCTTCCGTCGAAATACCGCCCGGACATTGACGGGTTGCGGGCTGTGGCGATCCTCGGAGTGCTGATTTACCACCTGGATCCGAAGATGCTGTCGGGAGGATTTGTCGGCGTGGATGTCTTTTTCGTCATCTCTGGATTCCTGATCAGCGCGCTCATCGACCGGGATCTCAAAAGCGGATCATTTTCCATCGCTCGGTTTTACGAACGCCGGATCCGCCGGATTATTCCGGCGTTGTTCGCGATGATTTGCGCGGTAATGGCCGCTTCTTGGATTCTTCTGCTTCCGGCGGACTTGATCGCATTGGGCAAGTCCGTGCGCTACGCGGTGATGGCGTTGCCAAATATACATTTTCAGCGGATCACGGATGATTACTTCCATGAATCTGTATCGCAGGTGCCCTTGCTCCACACGTGGTCGCTCGGCGTGGAAGAACAGTTCTATCTGGCTTTTCCACTTCTGCTGTGGCTGTTTTACCGCTGTGGCATGTCCCGCGGGATGCGGCTTATTTCGCTGTCCCTGTTGTTTCTGGCCTCGCTGGCGGCCTCCGCGCGAATGGTGCCGTTCGATCCGACAAGGGCTTTTTACCTCCTGCCTTTCCGGGCTTGGGAAATGTTGCTAGGCGCCCTGCTGGCACTCGTCGGGTTGCCCGCTCCGCGCGGCCGGATCCAGAATGCCGCCGGCGTGGCGGGAATGGGGATGATCGTGGGCAGTATGCTTTTTTTTGACGGAAGCATCCCTTTTCCGGGACTGTCTGCCTTGCTTCCCTGCTCGGGCGCAGCCCTGCTGATATGGTCCGGAATCCAGTCGGGCGCGTGGACTCGCCGGTTCCTGACTCTGAAACCGATGGTTTTCTTGGGCCTGATTTCCTATTCACTTTACCTGTGGCACTGGCCGTTGATCGCCCTCGCGAAGTATGGTTCGGCTTACCACGGGATCACCGTGCCGGTGATTTTGGCGGGAAGTCTGGCTCTCGGATATCTTTCCTGGCGGTGGATCGAGCGGCCTTTCCGCAATCCGCAGTTAGGCTCGCGGGCACGGGTTTTCGCGCTTTGGGGAACCGCCAGTATTCTACTGATGGGGAGCGATGCCTGGATCGGGCGTAACGAAGGGTTCGCCTGGAGATTCCCTCCGGAAGTGGTGCATTTTCTATCATTCAAGGAAAAACCTTCCTATTGGAATGAATCCCAGACTGATAGATCGCCGCACAATGTTCGTGTATTCGGAGCTCCAGGCGTGGCTCCCACCTTTGCGTTGTGGGGGGACAGCCACGGCACCGCCATCCTTCCCGGACTGGAAGCCGCCGCCAGGAATGAAGGGAAATCGTTCAGGAAATATGGCTTGGGCGCACTGGCACCGATTGCAGGCGTGGCGCAAGCATCTGATCGCGACGCGTTGTCGAATCTCGGGTATTCCCAAGCCGTGCTCGACCAGCTGGTGGCGGACACGTCGATCCGGACAGTCATTCTACACGCCCGCTGGAGTTTGTATAACAAGGGTCAGAACGAGCTCGGCAAGACCGTCGCGGCTCCCTTGCGCGGCCAATCGTCCGCCACTCCGGAGGCGCTTGAATCATTCTACGCCGCCCGGATCCGGGAGACGGCTGACCGCTTGTTGGCAGCGGGGAAAAGGATTGTCCTGATCTATCCGATTCCGGAGGTCGGTCTGAACGTGCCCGACCATTTGGCCAAACAGGCGCTCGCTGGAAAACCGCTTGTGTCCACGGTCCCGGGCGAAAGCTTCGGAGTGCGGGGGGATTTCGTCTTGAAGTTACTCGATGCCCTGGGACCTGATGAGCGAATCGTCCGCGTCAAACCGCATGAGAAGCTGATGCGAGACGGCCGGGTGACGGTGCTGGTGGACGGCCAGCCATTGTTCATGGACGACGATCATCTGAGTGCGGCGGGCGCTCTCTATCTGAAAGACTCACTCATCGGGATTTTTCGCAAGCCACTGTGAGGGGAAAGTCATTTACCCTAACACTTCGTGATCCAAGCCGTGCCATTTACCTGCCCGAAAAGGTGCGGTTTCGATTGTGGCTGGACATGCGAACCCGGCTGTCGATTCAGCGCTTGCGGATCAGCATGAACTCGTTTCCGTCCGTGTCGTGACACATCGCCAGGTGCGGAGCCTCGCCATCTTCATCGGCGGGCTCGCGGACCAAGCCACCACCGTTAGCCACGACTTCGGCGGCACCGGTCACCACATCCGCGACCTGGAAACTGATGCCGGTCCAGGTGCGTTTGCCCTCGCCACCACCGTGGATGCCGATGATGGCACCGGCGACTTCAACTTCGGCCATGACGCTGTTGGCCTTGGTGACCTCCGCGCCGAAAACTGTCTGATAGAAAGCCGCCGCCCGCGTCAAGTCGGCTGCCCGGATGACATACTTGACGCGTTCGACGTGCATGACTCAATAAGCGAAGATTTCGTCGTCCTTGAAGAAGCGCTTGATCTCGGCTTGCGCGGCTTCGACGGAGTCGGAAGCGTGGCAGACGTTGCGCATCTTCGCGTCAGCATCCTTGAAGCCGAAGTCACCGCGGATGGTTCCTTCCGGTGCGACCATCGAATCGGTTGGTCCGAGCAGGTCACGCACAGCGGCGATGACGTTCTCGCCTTCAAGCGCGAGGGCGATGACAGGAGATTCCTGCATGAAGCCGCGGACGGCAGGGAAGAACGGCTTGTCGGCGATGTGCGAGTAGTGATCGGCGAGGATTTCGTCGCTCAGGCGCATCATCTTGATGCCCCGGACCTTGAAGCCTTGCGCTTCGAAGCGGGCGAGAACGGTGCCCGTCAGGTTCTTGGTGACAGCGTCGGGCTTGAAAAGAATGAGGGAGGTTTCGGAACTCATGCGGGTGGAGTTAGTGCGGGGCCATGCTTTGTGCAAGCCTTTTGCCGCACCGGATTCCCTCGTGAATCTTAACGATCAAGCGCATCCGCACGTTGCCGCAGGGCGCGGGCGGCATCACCGTTGCGGTTCTCGGTTTCCCACAGCAGCGCGAGCCGGCGGAGCGCGGCGGCGGTTTCCTTCTTCGCCTCCGCGGGGAACGCGCGGATCGCGGAGCGCAGGCGCTCCTCCGCGGCTTTGGTTTGTCCATGGTCGAGCAAGGCTTCGGCGGACTCCGAGAGAAACGCGGGTTCGGGTTTGGCAGTGGCGGGCCGTGCCGCTTCGGCTTCGCGGAACAAGCGCGAGGCGAGTTCCCGCGTCTCCGGATCGCGGCGGGTGGCGATGGCGAGCTTGCCCGCCAGTTCGTAATCCGCCGGATGATCGAAGATAGCACGTTCTAACAATAGGCGTGCCTCCCGCGGAACGCCAGCGGCCAGCCATTCATCCGCCAGCTTGCTGAACTCCTCCGCAGAGCCGCCGCGGATTTTCAACAGCTCGCCGGCATGGAAGCGGGCGGACTCGGGCTTGTCACGGAGTCGATAAAATTTGGCCAATGTCTGATGGGCCAGCGCTTGGCGCGGATAGATTTCCAGAACCTCCTTGAGCACGGCCTCGCCCTCGGCATCCTGCTTCGCTGCGAGATAGAGGATCCCTAACCGGGTCCGCAAATCGAGTGACGCTGGCGCGGCCGCGACATGGCGCTTCAGGATGTCGATGGCCTGGTCCGGGCGATCCGTCTCGCGGAAATGGTCGGAGGCCGCGCGCGCGAGTCCGGGTACCTCGGGACGGGACTCAACGGCATGGAGAAAACGCCGGTCCACCTTGTCGCGGGCCGCGGCATCTTCCGCCGCGGACATGCTGCGGGACAGCGACGCGTGAAGGAGGACCGCGTCGGGATCGTCCGCTGACAGCAGGTCCAGCAGCTCGATCTGGCGTGGCTTGTTAGCGGCCGCCTGCGCGTGCTGGAACAAGCGGCGGATGAGCTGGGGATTCCCCGGGTGGCGGGCGAGCGCGGCTTCGAGTGTGTCGTTAGACAAGCGGATGGCCAGGGTGTCACCATTGCTTTGCTGATCGAGGAAATCGGCGTAGGCGAGCTGGACCTCAAGGTCGTCGGGCCGGGCGGCGGCGAGCTCGCGGTAGAGTTTGATCGCCGCGGAGCGATCCCCGGCAGCCATCCGGGCGCCGACGGCCCGGCTAACAAGCGGCAGCGCGGTGGGATCGGCGAAGCGGGCTTTCTCGAACCGGAGCGAGGCTTCCGCCGCATCACCACGGGTTTGCGCCAGCACGCCGAGCGCGAAATCCAGACGGGGATTCCCAGCAGCGCCGAGCGGAGTTCCGACTAGCAGAAAAATCGCCGACCCGCCGATAGATTGAATGGTCGGTCTCACAACGGTGGCAGGCTTGCTAGAATGGTTTCCAATCGTCCGGTGGTGTTGTGGATGGAGCACCAGTTCCGGATGTAAGTCATGTCCAAGGTTTCCGGGCCTTGGACAGCGAGAACGTCACGCGCGTCATCAAGATCCTTGGAGCGTCCCCAGCGGATCTTTTGGGTGACAATGTCCTCGGCGGTGGGAAGCCAGACTTCGCGTTCAAGTGCTTTTGAAAAGAACCGTTTGCGTCGTTCGAATTGGACCGCGACGAAAGGATCCTCGAAGAGTTCAAAAAGCTCGACGCTCAATCCGCTATCCTCCGGCGGCCGTCCGATGTGGCGCCGCCCCCACGTGATGGTGTCGAATTGGACTTGAGGGCTGAAAATGATCGCCGGCTCCAGGGCGTGGATGATTTTCGACATCGTACCGGGCTCGGTTAGGTTCACCACGAGATCAACGTCCTTGGTCGAACGGGGAATCGCATAGTAATTATAGGCAAGCGCCCCAGTGAGCATGTAATGCGCATCGAGCTCTTCGCAGGCCGAAATCGCCAGGTTGGCGAGATACTCGACGGTGATCATGCCGGAGGCTGGGAAGTGTAAAATTGATGGTCCCGAGCCCGGCAAAGCCTCTCCATCCGGAGGCGGACCTCGGACCAGCCTTCGCGGACGTCGGTAATTCCGGTTTGCTCCATTGCTCCGTCGAGCATCAGACGCATGACGAAATTCGTGTGTTCGATTCCTCCGTCAAAGCGTTCTTCCGGAGAAAGGCTGCGAGCACGCAGGACCTTTTCCTGGTAGATGGAATCCTGAAGTTCCCTCAGAGCCGTAGGGTGATCGTGAGGATTTGGCATTGCGTGGATCATATTCGATTGGACTCTGTTCGGCAATCACAGAGAACCCGCGGCGACAGGTGATCGCCGCTACGCGATGGCGATCCGGGCGAATTTTTCGTCGATGAATTTCAAGACCAGTTCTTCGACCGCTTCATTCTTGAGCCGCTCGACGACGTCCACGGAGAAGCCGCGGGCAATGAGCTGGCGGGCTTGCGCAGGATCGATGCCGCGGGCGCGGAGGTAGAAGATTTCCTCGTCGCTGATCTGGGAGGAGGTGCTGCCGTGCGAGCACTTCACCTGGTCGGCGTTGATTTCGAGGCCGGGCATGGAGTTGGCCTCGCAGGTGTCGCTCATCAGCAGGTTGCGGCAAGTCTGATAGGCGTCGGTGTGGTGCGCGTCCTTGTCCACGAAGATGAGCCCGGAAAAAATGGTGCGGGAGTCGTCGTAGAGTGAATTTTTGTATAACAGATCCGAGTAGGCACCTTCCGAGACGTGGTGCTGGAAGGTGCGCTGGTCGTATTCCTGTTCGTGGGACGGGATGCTGACGGAGAGCATGTCCGAGCGCGAACCTGGACCTTCGAGTCGGGAAAGCGATTCATTACGCACCCACGAACCCCCGGTGTTGAGGATGAACCCGATCGCGGAAGCATCGCGGAAGGTAGCGGTCTCGTTGATCTGGATGACGCGGGTGACTTCGTTGAAGGCCTGGATGGCGATGTAATCGAGTTTCGAGTTCGGACCGGCGCAGAGATCGTTGAAAGCGATGGCGAGGCCTGGCTGCGAATCATCGGCCGAGCGGAAAATGTCCACGACGCGGACTTTCGAACTCATGCCGGTGACGATCAACGTGTGTGGAAAGATGACGGTGTTTTCACCGGTGATCCAATGGTGGACCTCGATGGTTCCTTCGACCTCAATCTTGTCGGAAACGTGGACGAACAGACCGTTCGTTAGAGACGCCTCATGCAGCGCGGCGAATTTCGCGGAACCGAGACGCGTCTCCTGTTTCATGAAATGAGCCTGCACCAGATCGCTGTGGGAAACGAGCGCTTCGGCGAGCGGCAGGCAGATGACGCCCTCGGGCAAATGGGATTCGACGTGGATCAGTTCGTCGTTCGCGAAGACGAGCTTGGCTGCGGGGGATGCAAGGCCGGTGGACCGAGCGATCAAATCGTTGGCACCGCTAACCGAAGCTTTCTGAAAGCCGGAGAAATCGAGCTGCTTGATGGTGGAGAATCGCCAGGTTTCATCACCTCGCTTCGGAGCGGGAGTGGCAAGGAATCTTTGCCAGGCTGACTGCTGGCGGGAAGCGAACCAAGCCGGAAGGTAAGCCGGTGTTTCCGGAGCGGATTCGAGAAGTGAGAAGGTTTGTTCGAGCACGGCGGGCATGGGAAAAATGCGAAGTGGATGTTAGGTCGATTCGGGCGCGGGCATCAGCCGACACTGCCTTCCATTTCCAGATCGATGAGGCGCTTGAGTTCGACCGAGTATTCCATCGGGAACTCGCGGACGAGGTCGTTGATGAAGCCGTTGACGGCGAGCGACATGGCCTGGCCTTCATTGAGGCCGCGCTGTTGCATGTAGAAGAGCATTTCATCGGACACCTGGCTGACGGAGGCTTCGTGCTGGGTGGCGTGCTGGTTTCCTTTGACGGTGATGGCCGGGTAAGTGTCGGTTCGGCTGTGGCTGTTGATGAGCAGGGCGTCGCACTCGGTGTTGTTTTTACAACCCTTGAGGTGCTTCGGAATGTGAACCTGACCGCGGTAGGTGGAGCGTCCTTCGCCGACGGAAATGGATTTCGAAACGACGTTGGAAGTCGTGTCATCGGCGGCGTGGATCATTTTCGCCCCGGTGTCCTGGTGCTGGCCGGTGTTGGCGAGGGCGATGGAAATGACCTCACCCCGGGCGCGTTTGCCCTTCATGATGACGCCCGGATACTTCATGGTGAGACGTGAGCCGATGTTGCAGTCGATCCATCGAACTTCCGCGTCCTCCATGGCAATGCCGCGCTTGGTGACGAGGTTGAAAACGTTGGACGACCAGTTTTGCACGGTGACGTACTGGATCTTCGCGCCCTTGAGCGCGACGAGTTCGACCACGGCGGAGTGCAGCGTGGCGGTCTCGAATTTCGGCGCGGTGCAGCCTTCCATGTACATCAGCTCGGCACCTTCGTCGGCGATGATGAGCGTGCGCTCGAACTGCCCGAAGTTTTCAGAATTGATGCGGAAATAGGCTTGCAGCGGTTGCTTCAGTTTCACGCCTTTCGGAATGTAGATGAACGAGCCACCGGAGAAAACCGCGCTGTTGAGGGCGGAGAATTTGTTGTCGCCGGTCGGGATGACCTTGCCGAACCACGGGCGGAAAATCGCCTCGTGCTCCTTGAGACCTTCCGTCGAGTTGCAGAAGATGACGCCTTGTTTGGTCAGCTCTTCCTTGACGTTCGAGTAGGCGGCTTCCGAGTCGAACTGGGCTTCGACTCCGGCGAGGAACGCGCGTTCCTGTTGGGGAATGCCGAGGCGTTCGAAGGTTTCCAAAACATCGGCGGGCACGTCGTCCCACGAGCGTTTCGGCTTCTCACCGTCGGAGAGATAGTAGCGGATGACGTCGAAATCGATACTCTCCAGATCCTTGGTCGCCCAGTTCGTGGGCATCGGCTTGTCTTGAAACACTTTCAAAGCCTTGTGGCGGAATTCGCGAACCCAGTCGGGATCGTTTTTCACGTCGGAAATATAATCAACCGTCGCGGAAGTCAGACCGCGGCCGGCGTCGAATTTGTTGCGCTCTGGAAAGGTGAAGTCGCCCTTGGTGCGGTCGATGTCGATCGCTTCACGGGTTTCAAGATCGAGAACGTCTGTGGTGTCGTAGGACATGGTGATGAAATGTTAGCAATCAGGCGAGAGCAGGCTCCTTGAGGAACTCGTAGCCATCTTTTTCCAGCTCCAAAGCAAGTTCCGGGCCGCCGGAGCGGACGATGCGGCCCTCCGCCATGACGTGGACGTGGTCCGGCTTGATGTAGTCGAGCAGGCGCTGATAGTGAGTGATCAGGAGCATGCCGCGGTCGGGCGAGCGCATGGCGTTGACGCCCTTGGCGACGATCTTCAAGGCGTCGATGTCGAGGCCGGAGTCGGTTTCGTCGAGGATGCAGTATTCGGGTTCCAGCATCATCATTTGGAGGATTTCGTTGCGCTTTTTCTCGCCGCCGGAGAACCCTTCGTTCACGGCGCGGGCGGTGAACTTGCGGTCCATTTCCAGCAGATCCATTTTCGAATAGAGACTCTTGTAATAGGCGACGGCATCGATGTCCTGGCCCTTTGGCAGCCGGGCTTGCAGCGCGGCGCGGATGAAGTTGGCATTCGAAACTCCGGGAACTTCCGACGGATACTGGAATGCGAGGAAGATGCCGCCGCGTGAGCGTTCGTCGACGCCCTTGCCGAGGATTTCCTCGCCGTCCTGCGTCACGGAACCGGAAGTCACGATGTAACTTTCGTGCCCGGCGATCACTTTCGACAGAGTGGACTTGCCGGAACCGTTAGGGCCCATGATGGCGTGGACTTCACCCTTCGGAATGTCGAGGGTGACGCCTTTGAGGATTTCGGTGCCGTTTTCGAGAGTGGCGTGGAGGTCTTGGATGTGCAGGCTCATGGATGGAAGAAGATCGTGGATCGGAGATAGG
>JBGSOI010000108.1:0-23210 GCA_041739215.1 Akkermansiaceae bacterium | reverse complement strand
GCGGCGAACCAGCCGGTGACATCCCGCGCGGCCGCGCACTGGCCGGCGGCTTCAAGCGCTTCGCGGGTCGCCACTTCCATCGCGGCAAGGGATCTCCGCCGTGGATCATCCCGGCGGCGGCGAAGCCATCCCAGCACTCCTCCTAACACCCCTAGCAGCGCCGACCCGGCCAATAACTGAATGAACAACGGACGCGACACCAACGGCACGAGCGAGCCCCGCGGCGATAGCGCTGAATGCTGGCCGACGAGAGTGGCGACCTTCTTCTCCGGCTCTTTCACCGCAGGAACCGCGGCGGGCTCGACATCAACAAGATCCGCTCCCGCGACGGTGAGTTTCTTCGCAGCGCTGGTGATCGTCTTGTATGAGCCTGCGGCCGGATCGAAATAACTGAATGCCAGCGCGACCTCCTGCTCGCCGCCCTTGCGGGGCACCGCGCTGACCTGGAAAATCTTGCTGCCGGAGAACGACGCCTGGTCGCCAGGAGTGAACTCGTCCTTGCCGGAATACGTCTTCCATGAGTCCGCCGGAGTCAGCTCCGGTGCATTCATCAGCGCGAAATTTCCGGAGCCACTCAGCCGCGCGGTGATCTGCTGCGGCTCGCCGGTTTTCCAATTGTTAGGAATCTCCACGCTGTCAAACTTGAACTCGCCGACAGCTCCGGTGAAACCGCTCGGGCGGCCATCGACCGGCAACGGACGAACCTCGATTTCCTGGTCGTCCGATTTCAACGTCACGTCCTTCTGGATCATCGGCGAGTTCATCTGGTCGAACACACTGTCGAAAAACGGATCGTCGAAGGGACCGCCCATCCTCCGGCGAGGCTGTCTCTGGGCCGAGGTATCGCGCACCGCCACGGTGGCATCCATCGAGAGCGACGCCGGATACTTGCCGGCCTTGGTCGCGGAAATGCCGCCGAACCAAGTGACGACGGTGTAGCGCTTGCCATCCTTGAACTCCTGCGTCTTCTGTGCTCGGTCGCTGACGTTGTGCAAGGTGAACGCCTTCCCTTCCGGCTGGATCGCGCTGCGGGGCTCGGCGCGGGAATCGGCCGGCAGCCACGCCCGGATGCGGACCGGTGCGATCTCGCCGACGTAAACATGCTGCCGCTTGCTATCCGCCAGCTCGACAGTTAGAAAACCGAACCGTTTCTCACCGGTGTCCGCCGGATCCACCGCGGCAGGAGGCGTCCCCGGTGGTGTCGGCGCGATTCCCGCCGGCGGTTGCGCCGCCCCGGCGGCGAGAACCTTGAGCTTGAGCGGTTTGGTGGAGAGCTTCTTGCCATCGACCGGAATCTCGATGGCCGGAATCTGATAGTCTCCCGGTGTGTTGGAACCCACTGCATAGGTGTATGTATGACTAACGGTTGTGTGTCCGTTGACGACCTGCATCTGCTGGGTATGGCCTTGTGGAATGAAGATGAAATCCGCGATTTCGGGGATCACGGGTCGCGCCGCCTTGCCGCCTGAAACCTTCAGGCTGAGGATGGCGCCGTTGCCCGCCGGGACCGATTCACGGTCGAGCTGCGCCTCCACTTCCGCCGCGGACACGGCGGCTGTTAGACCAACGAGAGCCAGCGTGAATGCGGCGATCCATTTCGCCTGCTGATGGAATAATATTACCATGTTTTGCCTTTGGTGGAGTTATCGGGAGTGTTGAAACGGGTCCGCCGCGGCTGCGGGATGGGGATCACCGTGCGTTCGTCCTGACGCAGGGCATCCAACAATTGCCTCGCTTCCTCGGGGGTCATTTCCTGTTTCTGGACGCGCTCGTTGCTGACTTCGCCTGCTTGCTGCTCACCGGGCTTTTCAGCGCCGTCCTTCGGTTCCTTTGAATCCTGCGGAGACTTCTCTTCGCCGGGTGTTTTGCCATCTTTCTTGTCTTCGCCCTGCTTGGGGTCCTTGCCATCCTGTGGCTTGTCTTCCTCTTTGCCGTCTTTCGGCTCTTTTCCATCTTTTGAATCCTTGTCGTCTTTCGGCTTGTCGCCCTCTTTTGACTCCTTGGAATCCTTGCCGTCTTCTGGTTTGTCACCCTCTTTCGGATCCTTCCCATCTTTGGAATCCTTGCTGTCCTTCTTATCCTGGTCGTCCTTCTTGTCCTGTTCCTCCTTCTTTTCCTTATCGTCCTTATCTTCCTGTTTGTCGTCCTGCTTATCCTTATCGTCCTGCTTTTCGTCTTTCTTCTGCTGTTGCTTGAGCTCTTCGAGTTTCTTCTCAACAAGCGCCTTGTTATAGAGAGCATCCTCGTCCGAACCATTCAAGGCGAGGGCGTCCTGATAGGCCTTGATCGATTCCTCCCAGGTCTTGATGGTCGCTTCGGGATCTTTTCCCAAGGTGCCCTGGCCGGTCCGATAGAGAGTGTTTCCCAAGTTATAATAGGAACGCTGCTGCAGCGCCAGGTCCTGGGTGCGCAGGGAGGAACGCAGGGATTCCGAAGCCTTCGCGAAATCTCCTTGGGAGTAAGCCTCCGTCCCCTGGTTGTAGATGACCCGGGGATCCTGGCTTGCGCCCGCCGCTTCGGCCGCGCCGGCTTCCGGGATTTCGAATGACATCCAACCTAGCAGCAGGAGCGCGGTGGCCCGCGGAACCGATTTTGCCAACCGCCCCGCGGATGGCAGCGGACGCGCCTTCTTCGGCCGCCGGCGGTCGCTGATGAAAAACTCCAGCAGCAGCAACGCGATCGCCGCACCAAGCGGCCACTCGAAGCGCTCGAGGGGGATGCGCTCCATCCGCTGGTCCTGCTCGCTCTTCGGGACGAGCCTGAGCTTTTCCTGATAGATCGTGTTCAGCCCCTCCGCCCCGCGGCCGAGCTGGACGTAGAGGGCGTCGGTGACTTCCGCTATTTTCTTCAGTGTCGCCTCGTCGAGTTTCGTCTTCACGACTTTCCCATCCTCGTCGCGGACGAAATCCGTGCGGCCGTTCTGATAGCGGATCGGCATGGTCGCGCCTTCCGGGCTGCCGACGCCCACGGTGTAAATGGCCATCCCCTTTTTCGCGGCAGCCTCCGCCGCGTCAATCACGTCGCCCTGGAGATCCTCACCGTCGGTTAGAAGGACGAGCACGCGGTGATTGTTGCCATTCTCGTCGAACAGCCGTTCGGCCTCCTTGATCGCGCTCGCCAGATCGGTGCCCTGGCGCGGGATCAGATCGGTATCGAGCGCGTTCAACGACTCGCGGAACGCCTCGTAATCCAGCGTCAGCGGGCACAACGCGAACGCGCTGCCGGCGAAAGGAATGAGCCCCACGCGATCGCCTTCCAAGCGGGCCACGAAGTCGATGATGCCGAGCCGCGCGCGTTCCAGCCGGTTCGGCGTCAGATCTTCCGCCAACATGCTGCGCGAGGTGTCCACCGCGAAGAGGATGTCGATCCCCTTGCGTTTCACCTCGCGCCACTCGTAGCCCTTCTGCGGCCGGGCGATGGCGACAAACACCAGGAACACCGCGAGCAGCCACAAGCCGCGCTTAAGATTGCGCAGCCATGGGGAAAAGCCCTCCGTCAGCCGCTGCCGGAATCGCGGGTGGATCAGCTTCGCCAGATCCGCCTCCCGGCGGCGGTCGAAGCGGATGAACAATCCGACGATGCCGGCGCATACGACGAGGCCGGCGATCAGCCAGAGCGGTTGGGCGAAGTGTAGCGAGGTGTCGTCCATGATTCAGTTAGGGAAGCCTGCGGAAACGGGTTTGGGTAAGGACCAGCTCCAACAGGAGCAGGCCAAGTCCGGGCACGAGAAACCACAGGTAGAGTTCGTCATACTGCTGATACTTCTTGAGCTTGCGGGTGGTTTTTTCAAGCTGGTTGATCGATTCGTAAATCTTCTCCAGCGAGTCGGTATCGGTCGCGCGGAAATATTGCCCGCCGGTGGCGGTGGCGACCTCGCGCAGCATGTCCTCGTCGATCTCGACCTTCACGGTTTGCATGTGGGTGTTTCCGAAGGCGTCCTGTGCCGGCATCGGCGCCTCGCCTAGGCTTCCCGCACCGATGGCGTAAACCTTGATGCCCAGCGCCTTTGCGGCCTCCGCGGCGGTTAGCGGATTCACCGCGCCGGCGTTGTTGACTCCGTCAGTTAGAAGGATGATGATCCGCGACTTCGCATTCGAGTCGCGAAGGTGGCTGACAGATGAGGCGATGGCGGATCCGATGGCGGTGCCGTCCTCGACCTGGCCCATCTTCACGCTGGCAAGGCGCTTGGCGAGGAACTCGTGATCCATGGTCAGCGGGCTGACGAGATACGGCCTCCCGGCGAAGGCGACCATGCCGAGTTTGTCATTCGGCCGCTGGCCGACGAATTTTGCGACGACGTTTTTCACGACTTCGAGACGGTTGGCCGGATTGCCTTCGAGTTCGAAGTCCATCGCTTCCATCGAGCCGGAAACATCGAGCGTGAGCACGATATCGATCCCGCTGGCCTCGATCTCGGAGGAGCCCTTGCCGTGACGCGGCCGGGCCAAGGCGATGATCAACAGCGCGAACGCCAGCAGACCGAAAAACGCGAGCAAGCCCCCGATTTTTGATCGCGGCTTCGCGCCGACCTGGATGGCATCGTCGGTGGACGGCATTCTAACCGACACGGGTCTGCCCCGGCGGCCTTTCCAGATCGCCAACACCGGCAGCGCCAACAGGAGCCATAGGAATTGGGGGTGAACAAACTGATAGCTCTCGGTCATGGCGTTGCGGCTTGGGACGTGGAGCGGATGAAACCGCGGGCAGAGTCGATGAGCTCGACCCGTTGATTGATGTCCAGATTCGCACCGGCGAACTTGGCGAGGTCGCAGGATTTCAGAAACGCGCGCAGGTGGTCGCTTTCCGCGACGAGCGGCGAGCGCTCATCCTTCGCAAGGGCGTGGAGAAACTCCTCGGTCGTCAACCGCGGGGCAACGAGGCGGAAACGGTCGGCAATGTATTGTCTAACCGTCTGCGCGGCGCGATTCGCGAAGGCCTCCGCCGCCATGGCCTCGCGCCCAGCTTCCAGTTCCGCCAACGACGCGAGGGCGATTTCCGGCGGGCTCTTGAGCCGTTGCCTGCGGGCGTGCTTGCGCCACAGGACCGCGGCAAGGGCCAGCAGCAGGACGCCACCGCCGATACCCGACCACAGCGCGTATTGCGGCTTGGGGGGCACGGGAATCTCGACCAGCGCCTTCGGCCCGCGGATGTCCTCGCCGGGATCCGGCGCTTGGGCTGATAGAGGGCCGGACAGACCCAACAGCACCGCTATCAGGAGACAACGGGACCTTGGGAATCGGAACATGGAAAGGAGTGCGGACATGGCTCAACCGGTACGTTGGCGGCGGCTCCGGAAAAATCCCATCAACGCGGGCATCCAGTTCTCACCATTGGAAAATTGCAGCAGATCCACGCCGAGCGAGCGGATCCTAGCAGCCGTCAGCTCACGTCGCTCGCGCGATTGTTTGGCAAACGCCTCCCTGACTTTCGCGCTGCCGGTGTCGATCTCGACGACCTGGCCGCTCTCCGCGTCCTCGATACAGATCCGGCCGACATCCGGCAGCGATTCCTCGCGTGGATCGGTCACCGAAACGGCGATGACATCATGGCGGCGGTTGGTGACCTGCAGCTTGTTGCGCAGCAGGTTCAGGCGCTGTTCGAAGGGAGCGCCGAGGCAGAAGTCCGAGACGAGAAATATAACGGATTTCCGATGGACCACCTGATTGGCGAAGTCCAGGGCCTTCGCGATGTCCGTGCCGCGTTGCTCGGGTTGAAAATAGAGAGTCTCGCGGATCAGCCGCATGATGTGCATCCGGCCCTTGCCCGGCGGAATGTATAACTCAACCGCGTCGCTGAACAGGATGAGTCCGACCTTATCGCGGTTGCGGATGGCGGATGCAGCCAGAACTCCCGCAGCTTCGGCCGCGAGTTCGCGCTTGGAATCCACCACCGAACCGAAGTCTGAGGACGCGCTGACGTCGATCATCAGTAAAATGGTTAGCTCGCGCTCTTCGGTAAAAAGTTTCACATGCGGATCGCCGGTGCGGGCCGTGACGTTCCAGTCGATGGTCCGCACGTCGTCGCCCGGGACATAGTTACGCACCCGATCAAAGTCCATGCCGCGGCCTTTGAAAACGCTGGCGTAACGGCCGGCCAGCGAGTCATCGACCAGCCGGTTGGTGCGGACCTCCATCCGCCGCACGCGGCCAAGAATCTCCGCAGCGCGGGTCTCGTCCTGAATGCTGATAGGCGTAGCTGCTTTCGGCTTGATCATGGTGTTGGGTAGCTGGAACAGGGGCATGGACGTCTCCTCCATGCGGAGGAACGGGACTTCCCTTCTCCTCAGGGCACCGGCAGTTCATCAAGAATCCGCGTGATGATCTGCTCGCTGTTCAGCCCTTCCGCTTCCGCCTCGTAAGTGACGGTGACGCGGTGGCGCATCACATCCATGGCGACATTTTTCACGTCGTGCGGCGTGACATAGGCGCGGCCGTTGAGGAAGGCATGGGCGCGGCTGGCGAGCGCGAGATTGATGGTGGCGCGCGGCGAAGCACCCACCCGGATGAGCGGTGCGATGTGGATGCCGTATTCGTCGGGCCGGCGGGTCGCGTGGACCAGGCGGACGATGTAGCGTTTCACTTTTTCATCCAGATAGAGACTGTTGACCACACTCCTCGCCTGTTGGATGGCATCGAGGCTAACAATCGGCTGGGGCACCGGCATTTCCTCGGTGGTTCCGGCGAGATCGAGCACGCGGAGTTCCTCCTCCTCGGTCGGATAGTCCATGACGACCTTCATCATGAAACGGTCGAGCTGCGCCTCGGGCAGCGGATAGGTTCCCTCCTGTTCCAATGGGTTTTGCGTCGCGAGGACGAAAAACGGTGCCGGCAGCGGAAAGGTTTGCTCGCCAATGGTGACCTGCTTTTCCTGCATCGCCTCCAGCAGCGCGCTCTGCACCTTGGCGGGAGCACGGTTGATTTCGTCGGCGAGGATGAAATTCGCGAACACCGGGCCGTGCTTCACGCGGAAGCGAGCTTCGCGCGGGTCGTAGATTTCCGTGCCCACGATGTCCGCTGGCAACATGTCGGGGGTGAACTGGATTCGGTTGAACTTGGCATTCACCAGCGAGGCCAAAGTCTTGAGAGCCAGGGTTTTCGCGAGTCCGGGAACGCCTTCTAGCAGGATGTGGCCTTTCACCATCAGGGAAATCAGCAGTCGGTCGACCATGTCGGTCTGGCCGATGAGGTAGCGGCCGATCTCGCTGCGCAGAGGATGGATCCAGTGCGAGGCCTCGCGCACGAGCGCTTCCGCGTCGGCCGGATTCACGCTCGGCGGCGATTGATTTTGCGGGTCAGATGTCATGGTTCGATAGCGTTGTTTTTAAAACGGGTGTGGGCAGTGCAAAACGCCACGCCTACCTAGCGGCGGAATGGTCCGGACTCGTCTAAAATCCCGCGTTTTGCGTCTCCACGGGCACAGCTTGACCGCCGGTTCCGCAGCATCCAAGCGCCAACTGCTACTTCCGCAGCAAGCTCTCGAACAACGGCCGCCATGTCGGCCAGTCGTGATCGCCGGTGATCCACTCCTGCTCGCCGGACTCCAGGAATTCGCGGGCAAACAAGCTGTTGGACGAAGCGAGCCGGTCCTCGCGGCCACAGCCGAGGTGGGTCAACGGGCGATTCCCGTGCTGCTGCCAGTTCGTGCGAAGTTGGAGCCAAAGTTTCCGGCTGAAATCTTCCTCCGCCAGCGGGCCGGGCCGCCAGTATTTCAATCCGCCCGCCGACTCGATCTCGCGCAACACCACCTCCTCGCCCAGAAACGGCGAAAGTAAAATCAGTTCATCGACCTGCTTCGGATACTCCAGATCATAGATCAAGGCACCTAGCCCGCCCATCGAGATACCAACGATCCGCAGCGTTTTCACCCCCGAGTGGCGGGCGGGTATGACGACGTCTTCGTGGAGACGCCGCGCCATGATCCGGTCCTGATAGTAACCAAGGTGCAAATCCGGCGCGACCAACCGGGCGTCCGGCCACCGCTTGCGGGCGATTTCGAAAAATCCCTCGCGCTCGAATTCCTCCACTCGGCTCCATCGGCCCGGCAACAGGACGACCAGCTCCGAGCCGCCGGAATCTCCATGTTCCAGAGTTTTCACCGGGACGGTGGTCGCCCGTGGCAGCAGGCCGCAGGACGGGAGCAAGGCTAGCAGAATGGCGAAAGAGAGCCTCATTCCCCGAAGATGGGTGGGAACCGGGCTCGGGCACGCGGAATTTTCAGCAAATCCAACGCAGGCACAATTGTCACAATCCCCGGAAACATCGTCCGCGGACATTGGCCCGGCACTTGCTTAGAATGTGAACAACAGGACCGGTGTGCCTCGATTTCAAACCCATCGGTATTTCATGACTTCCTCAAAATGAAACGTCTGCGCGTCCTCAAACTCGGCTGGGAATTTCCGCCACTCATCAATGGCGGGCTGGGAGTCGCTTGTCTCGGTCTCTCGCGGGCACTTGCGAAACATGTCGATCTAACCGTGGTGGTGCCCAAATCCTCACCCGACGCCGGCTTCAACGAGTTCGAGTTGCGCGGCCTCAATCTGCTCACCGTGGACAAGCTGAAATCCGTGGAAGCACGTTACCGCTACGAGAGTTTCGCCCAGGTCCGCAACGTGCCGCTGTTTCTCGATCCCTACGAGGGTGGCGAGGCCAACGCGGCCGACCTAACCGCTCTCGCCCCCGCAACCCGCGGCGATGCCGTGTTTTCGGAAACCACCATCCAACAGCTCGCCGCTTTCCAGGTGGGCGACCTCTACGGACCTGACCTCGGTAGCAAGGTCATCGAGTTCTCCAAGGTCGCGGCGAAGCTCGCGATGTTAGAGCCGTTCGACATCATCCACGCGCACGACTGGATGACCTTCCTCGCCGGGGTCGAGGTGAAGAAGGCCACGGGCAAGCCACTCGTCGTCCACATCCACGCGCTGCAATACGACCGCGCCGGGGCCGATGCCCGCGGCTGGATTTACGACCTAGAGAAATACGGCATGGAAGAGGCCGACCGCATCATCCCGGTGAGCCACTACACCGGCGAGATCATTGCCACCCACTATGGGATCAATCCTAACAAGATCAGCCCGGTCCACAACGGCGCGGATCCCGTGGAGGCCTTCGAGACGAAAAAGAAATTCCCTGAGAAGCTCGTGCTGTTCCTGGGCCGGCTTACCTCGCAGAAAGGTCCGGAGTTTTTCCTCGAAACCGCCTCGCGCGTGATCGCAGTGAATCCTAAAGTTCGCTTCGTCGTCGCCGGCACCGGTGACAAGCTGCGCCCGCTCATCGAGTCAGGCGCGTTCCGCGGACTCGGCGCGCACTTCCATTTCACCGGCTTCCTCGACAAGGAAAAGGTCAACGACCTGCTCTCGATGACCGATGTCTACTGCATGCCATCCGTCTCCGAGCCTTTCGGCCTATCCGCTTTGGAAGCCGCGCAATTCGGCATCCCTGCCGTGATCTCCAAACAATCCGGCGTCGCGGAAGTTCTCAAAGGCGCGTTGAAAGCGGACTATTGGGACGTCGAACTGATGGCCAAACACATCAACGACCTCCTGACCGACGACGATCTACGCGCCCGGGTGATCGAGCAAGCGAAGCTCGACATCGCCGCCTCCACCTGGGACGCCGCCGCCGCCAAGGTGGTGAGAATCTATGAGGAACTGGCCTGCTAGTTCCCGTATCACCCTTTCCCCTGCCAAACCCAATGCCCGACGTTTGTTTATATTTCCAGGTCCATCAGCCCAACAGGCTGTTGTCCTACGACTTTTTCCGGATCGGCGAAAACGCGGTCTATGAGGACGAGGCGATGAACAGCGGAATCCTCAACAAGGTCGCGGAGAAATGCTACCTGCCCGCCAACCGGATGTTCCAGCGGCTCGTCGAGGAGAACGACGGACGCTTCCGGATGGCACTATCGATCAGCGGTATCGTTATCGAGCAGATGGAACGCTACCGCCCGGACGTACTGGAGTCGTTCAAACAACTCGTGGCCACCGGCAGCGTCGAGCTGCTGGCGGAAACGTATTATCACTCGCTCGCCTTCGTCCATTCCAACAAGGAGTTCGACCGCCAGGTGGAACTTCATCTGCAAAAGCTCGAGGACGTCTTCCACGTCCGCCCGCGGGTGTTCCGCAACACCGAACTCATTTACAACAACGCCATCGCCGCCAAGGCGGAAACCATGGGCTTCGACGGCATCATGGCCGAGGGCGTCGAACGCAACCTCAAAGGCCGCTCGCCCAATTTCCTCTACCGTGCTCCGACCACCGCGCGGATCAAGACGCTGCTCCGAAATATCCCTCTATCCGACGATCTCGGGTTCCGCTTTTCCGACCCCAACTGGCCGGGTTATCCTCTAACTGCCGAAAAATTCGCCAACTGGATCGCCGGTTGCGAGGGGGATGTGGTGAACCTTTTCATGGACTATGAAACCATCGGAGAGCACCACTGGGACGACACCGGGATCTATAACTTCTGGCAGGCGATTCCCGCAGCCCTGATCGAGGCCGGCCTGCAATGGGTCACCCCCACCGAGTCGGTCGAACTTTACCGCGCCTCGCGCGAATATGACAGCGAGGCCATCACCTCGTGGGCGGATACCGAGCGCGATCTATCCGCCTGGATGGGCAACGTCATGCAGCAGGAAGCCATCGCCAAGGTGCACCGCCTGGAGCAGGAAATCCTCGCTGTGAACGACCCCGACCTAACGGACACCTGGGCGAAAATGCAGACCTCGGACCACTTTTACTGGATGTCCACCAAAGGCGGCACCGACGGCAGCGTGCACAAGTATTTCACGCCCTATCCGAGCCCCTATGACGCCTACATCTATTTCATGAACGTCCTCGCCGACCTCCAGATCCGCCTGCGCCGCGCGCAGGATCAGAAGGCGCTGTCTTGATGGACCGCGAAATTCATTTCGCCTGTTCGCCCGGCTACTTACCATCCCGAATCGTGCACCGGACAATCATCAGCCTCGCCCTGAGCCTCGCTCTAACGGATGCAAAGACTCCCCCGGCCTTCCAGCCACTGGCAGAACGACCGAAACTCCAGGCACCCGCCATCGCCGAAGCCAGCGGGCTCGCCAATTCTTCCGCGGATCCGCGGTTCATGTGGATCGTCAACGACAGCGGCGGCACCCCGGACATCCATCTCGTCGGCACCGATGGCAGCTACCGTGGCAGGGTGACTTTGAAGGACACGAAAAACATCGACTGGGAGGACCTCGCGTCGTTCTCACTCGATGGGAAGGACTACCTGATAGTGGCCGACACCGGTGACAACAACGCCAAGCGCGACTCATGTACTCTCCACATCCTGCGCGAACCGAAGCTTCCCGCCGATGGAACGAACCTCGCGGCCACCGTCCGACCGGCATGGCAGATCCAATTCCGTTACGAAGCCGGCCCGCGCGATTGCGAGGCCGTCGCGGTGGATGCCAAAGCAGGGAAAATCCTCCTCATCAGCAAGCGGACCAACCCGCCGGAAGTTTATGAACTTCCGCTGCGGCCGCCAGCCAAGGGCGGCATTCTAACTGCAAAGAGGGTCGGCACGACCGGGACAGAATCTCCGGTGGACAGCTTCATCCCCTTCCGCAACCAACCGACCGGACTCGACCTCACCGCCGATGGCTCACTCGCGGCCGTCATCACCTATTACGGCGTGTTCCTTTTCCCGCGCAAACCGGATGAAAGCTGGGCACAGGCATTCGCCAAACCGCCGACCGTGCTCCCGCCCCATCTGCTAGGCCAGGCGGAATCTGTGGCTCTATCCAAGGACGGGAAAACGATTCACGCCATTTCCGAGGGGCGGAATTCGCCGATTGTTAGCTTTCAGAACTCTGCGGAGGAATCCAGCCGCCATGGGAAGTGATCCGGACTGCTGACACTTTTCGCCTAACGCCGCATCAGCTCTTCGATTTCCTCCGCTTCGATCGGAATCTTGCCCATCAAGTCGAGGTTGCGGTCCTTGCCGATGACCACGTCGTTCTCCAAGCGCACGCCCATCGATTCCTCGCGGATGTAGATGCCCGGCTCGATGGTGAAGACCATCCCTTCCGCAAACGGCTCGTGCGGCGGGCAGACATCGTGGACGTCCAGACCGAGGTGGTGCGACGTGCCGTGCATGAAGTACTTTTTCACCAGCGCCTTGTCCGGCCCTTGCTCGCGGGCGTCCTTGGCGGTGAAGAGTCCGAGGTGGACGAGTTCGCGTTCCATCAGCTCGATGACCTGCTTCTGATATTCCATCGGCGTGTTGCCGGGGCGCAGGATGTCGTTGGCCCCGCGGAAGACGCGGAGGACGGAGTCGTAAACGTCGCGCTGGCGTTTGGTGAATTTTCCGTTCACCGGCACGGTGCGCGTTAGATCGGACGCCCAGCCGGCATACTCGGCGGCCACGTCCATCAGGACCATGTCGCCATCCTGGCAGACCTTGTCGTTTTCGACGTAGTGGAGGACACAGGCGTTCTTGCCGGTGCCGATGATCGGCGCGTAGGCGAAGCCCCGCGATCCACGGCGGACGAACTCGTGCAGCAGCTCGGCCTCAATCTCCCACTCGCCGACGCCCGGCTTGATGAATCCTAACAAGCGCCGGAATCCCGCCTCCGTGATGTCGCAGGCGTGTTGCAGCATCTTGAGTTCCTCGGGATCCTTGGTGATGCGCAGGCGGTGGAGCAAGGGCGCAAGCCGCTCGTAGCGGTGCAGCGGATAGCGCGCCTGGCAGTCCTTGATGAAGCGCGCGTTGCGGGTTTCCACGACCACGCTGGCACGCAGGTGCTCGTTGGTTGCCAGATAAATGTGCTCCACCTGCGGCACCATCCGGTGGAGAAACCCGTCAAAGCCGTGGGACCACTCGATGCGCTCGATGCCGGTGGCCGCGCGGGCCTGCTCCTTGGTGAGTTTCTCGCCCTCCCAGATCGCGATGTGCTCGTTGGTTTCCTTCACGAACAGGATCTCCCGCTCCTTCGGATCGACCGCATCGGGCATGAGCAGCAATGTCGTTTCCTCCTGATCGACGCCGGTCAGATAGAACAGGTCGCTGTTCTGTTTGAAGGGCAGCGTGCCGTCGGCATTGGTCGGATAGATGTCGTTGGCATGGAGGATGACCATGCTGTTGGGCTTGAGCAATCCGCGCAGGTGGTCGCGGTTGCGGACAAAAAACGCGGGAGAAATCGGTTCGTAACGCACGGGCGGATTTCACGGCATCCCCCGCCGCAGGGCAAACCCGGATTTCGGGGAAATCGGTGGCCGACTTCCCGCACGGACTTCATTGCGTTCCCAAATAACAGACACTGATGCCCCCGCTACTTGTTTTCGACCTCCGGGATCGTTCCGCTGCCGGGTCCGGTGGTGGCCGGGTCCGCGGGGATTGCGGAGAAGTCTCCCTCGATGACTTTCGCGGTTTTGGTCTTCTCGTCCCAATAGATGGTGGTCAGGGTTGCGGATTTCGTGTCCTTGACGGTGTAGCGCTTGTTGGCGTCGTCCTGGGCGGTCATTTCGAAGTTTCCACCGCTGGCCGAGACCATCAGTTCAGCGGTCGCGCGGGTGGGATTCTTCTGAGCGTCCTCGGCGAACTTCGCGACCTTGGGACCAAAAATGATGCCCACGACCACGACCCCGATGATGAGCAGGACCACGATCGCACCGCAGCCGATGCCGATCATGGCCCCGGTGCCGAGTCCTTTCTTGGGCGGTGGAGAGGCCGGCACGAACTGGGACGGCGGCTGGACGGGAGTCGGCGAGGTTTCCATAAGGCGGTGTTTCCTAGCAGGCCGGTGGAAGGATGGCAAGCAGGGTCTCGACCCGCTGCCATTGAGTCTTGTCTGTCATCTTCCGGTCTTTCTCGACAACCCAACCGGCGAACGCTTTTTTTGGAGGTCGATTGGTTCTGATTTCATTGCGCAGGCTTTCACTGCATGAAATCCGAACCAGTGCCAGCCGTAATGGATCAAGCGCTCCAACCCATTGAAAACCCATGTCCCGAATCCTGTTGATCGTCCTCTTGTTTCCATTCCTAGCCACCGCGAAGGAAAAGCCGGCGCAGAAGCGCACCTGCCGGATCGTGTTCCTGGCCCCGCCCGCGGATGCCCCGACTAACCTTTTCCTCTTCGATGGGGTGGCTTCCCAGGAAGTCGCGATGCCCGAGATGAATTTCTCGCCAACCTACAGGGTGCGGGCGGGCGAAGCGGTTCTCTCGCTGACGCCGGAGGCAATGGCGAAAGGCGGGAAAGTGCCTGTGGGCGCGCCGAATGCAAAACTTCCCGCAGCGTTCAGCGATTTCTACATCGTGATCACGCATGATCCCTCGAACACCGTCGCGCCGGTGAGCCTCCAGATCCTGGACGCAGGACCGGAGAAGTTCCGGAAAGGACAAATGCTCTGGTACAATCTCACGCCTAACATGATCAGCGGGCAACTCGGAAGCCAGAAGCTGGAACTAGCCGGACATGCACGGGCGATCATCTACGATCCCGCGAACGCGAATGAGCCGTTCGAAGTGAACCTGTCCTATCTCACCCCCGGGGATCCGGTTCCACGTCCGATTTCACAGACCCAGTGGATTCACGACACGCGCCCTCGAATGGTGATGTTCGTCCATGGCAAAGAGGGCAACGTCGCACCCAAAATCACGGGATTCAAGGATTTGCGGGAATAGCGGGAAAATCGGCGGTCCGGGTCTCAGTTCATCAATTGTGAGTCGCTTTCCGGCCATATGGCATAGGCACGGACGGCAGCGCCCAGAGAAGTCCACTCGGCTCAACGATCCGTCTCCAGCACTCTTAACAATGGATCGTTAGGAGCGATTGCGGCCAGGTTCGACTTCGCGACGGCATAGGCGGCTTCGGCTTGGAGCAACTCTCTGCCGAGCCGCGCGGAGCGCGCGACCCATGTTTCCAGGCTTCCCGGCACCGACGCCTGATTTCCATAGCTGGCACGCGCGGAAGCTTCCGACCGGTCGTTTCGCAGCCTGCTGACTTTCGCTTTCCAGCCAGACACTTGCAGGCGCAGCAGTTTCAACTTTTCGGGATCCTCGACGGGCATGGTGGGTTGCACTCGTTTGACCTGCGGGACCGGAGCTTTTTCATAAACCTCGGTCCCGTCCTCGATGGCCGCAGGCTCGTCAGTTTCGGACTTACCCAGTTGACGCTCCGTTTCCTCCTTCAAACGTCTCCGGCGCTCCTCGTCGCTCCACTGGAAGCGGTCTTGTATTTTTGAATCCAGATCCGGGGCCTGAATCCGGGCGATTCCATGCTCGTGATTGATTTCCAAGCCGACGTCGGTCACGCGCGTGATCGTCGCCTTGTGAAATTCGCGGCCGCCGCGGACTGTCAGGGTGCCGAGCGATTCACCGACAGCACTCTCCCATGTTTTGCGGCGATACATCCCGCGGTAAAGTGAGAACTCATTCTCCAGGGCGGAGATTGACTCGCTGATCTGGAGCCGGGCTTTCTCCAGCCCGGCTTGGCGCTGGCGCAGGGTTTCCAATCCGGCAGCCAGCTCACGCTGCGCTTTGGAGCCCTGCTGCAAAATGCTTCCCGAATCCTTCAACTGCCATCCCAGCTCCTCGCGGCGGCCAGTCAGTTCCGAAATTTCAGCGGCGTCGGCGGCAATCTCCTGGTTGAGCGCACCGGCTCCGCTGGAAAAAGTCCGGCGCTTGTCTGCCATGATGGAAAGCCCGACCGCGGCCATCACCACGACGATCATGCCGACCAAAAACGTAAAGATCCCGGGATGCTCGTCGGCGGATAGCATCTTTGGCTGAGCGGGGTTAGAGACGGGCCTTCATCTGGCCGATCTCGGCTTGCAGGATGGAGATCCGGTTCTGCTTCGAACGGATATTGCTGTTGATGCTGCCCGACTTATTCATATGCATCTTGCCTGCCTGGCGTGCGGCGGCGGCATCAGCTGCGGCCCGTTCCAATTGGGATTCAAGCCCTTTGATCTCTTCCTTGAGGGACGCGATCAGGCCTTCTTTCAACACGATTTCCTGACGAACCCGTTCTTTCGCCTCTTCGTTGCTCTTGGCCCGTTGCTCGCTCATTTTCTGGCTCGCAAGTTCGTCGGCAACCTCGGCAGCGACGTCGTGCCCTTTTTGAGTCTCCACTTCCGCGGCGATGGCTTTTTCCTTTTGTTTTGGATCGAATTGGAACCGGTCCTTCATCGACTCCGGCAGTTCTTCGAATGGAATCCGCTTCTGACCGTCGCCGTGGCGGATCTGAATGCCAATGGGAGTCACCTCCCGAATGGCGACATTGAGATAGACGACGCCAGTCAGGGTTTCGAGTTTGTCCATGGTCTCCCCCTTGGCCTTGCCGCGGGCGTAGGCGCGATATTCATCCTTGTAGATCTCAAATTCCTCGTTCTTGCGGACGATCTCCGCTTTTCCGTCCTCGATTCTTTTTGTCAGGCGGGCGGCTTCATCCTGAAGGGCCTTGTTGTCACGCTTCATCCCGGCCAGTTCCTTGCTGGCGGCTTTCCGTGCCGGGGCTTTTTCGAGAGTCTTGCTACCGTTGGAGATACTTGACTTGTAGCCCTCGATGTCCTTGGCCTGGCTGGCGATAACCGACTCGATCGACCTTCCGGTCCGTTCGGTTTCATCGGAGGCATACATGAACAGCAGGCCGAATCCCAACAGAACGATCAAGGCCATCACCATCCCGATCACTCCCGGACCGCGGCCACTCGACATCATATCACTGAAAGACATATCTTTTTTGGATTGGAAGTTACTTCACCCGATACTTCGCCTGATAGGCCTCGAACTCTTTTTGCAAGGCTCGCTTTTTGGAATCCAGCGCGGCAACTTCCGTTTCGAGTGCGGCAACTTCGGCGGATTGTTTCTCGGAGAGCTGTTTGGCTTCCGCCAGATCCGCGGAGACGTCGGGAGGCAGGCTCTTGAGCTGTTCTTCGATCATCGCAAGCTCCCCTTTCAAACGGGAAATCTCGGCTTTTTGCTGCTCCCGCTTCTCAACGAGCTTGGGATCATCACTGCATGAAGCGCAGAACAGGGAGGCAACAACGGCCAGGTAACATGGACGGAATAGTAGCGTCATGGAATGTAAGGGAGGGTGGTGTTCGCGAATGATTTGTGACCGCGCACGGTTGAAGGTGTGTAAACATTGCGAGCGGCCGGCCGCTTTGGATAGACCGTGAAGGCGGGTGGGCAGTAATAGCTCGGGGTGGTATTGTAATACACGTAGCGGTAGGTGGGCCGGTAGGACCGATAGTTCGAGTAAGAATTTGAATAGCTCCACGAACGGTCTCCCACGTTGGTTGCCGGCCGCGCCAAGGGCCTGGTGGCAGAAGCAGACGCGACTTGTGCGGCGAGTGCAGCCCGGGTCCGCTGGTTGGCGAGATCCTCGCGTCTGGCGATTTCGGAGTCCCTCTGCTTCCTTTCGTCGATTGCAACCATCCGCGTTTGGACCCAGCGCTCGTAGTCGGCGGAGTCCTGGGCTTCCTTTTCCTCAGCTGCAAGCGCCAGATCAGCTTCCAATCCGAAGAAGACCCGCTGGCCGCCATCCAGATCACTGTAACGCAATCGGGCCGAGCCGTCCGCATGGCGGATGGTTACGCCGGAATCGTCGATCGCCGCGACTGTCACCGCCGCAAATGTCCGGCCGGTGACCGATGTGAATTTTTCAAAGGTCTTGCCCATCGCCTGCTGGCGTTGCCCGCGGATCATCGAATCGCGGAAACCGGCCCATTGCCCCTCCAACATTTCAACTTCGCCACCCAACGTCGTGCGTTGCCCGCGCAATGACTTGAGCGCCGAGGCAGTCTGCTGCGCCGACTTGCGCAGCGCTTCCAACTGTTCGAAATCACGGGAATAGGCCTGCTCGAAGCGGAATTTTTTCAACTCCAGTTGATGGGTCAGCTCGATTCGCTGCTGCTCGCCCTGCCACCAGCCGACTTGCTCCTGATTCTCCCGACAACCGATTGCCAGTAGCGCTGCCAGGATGACGGCAGCGCGTGATGCGACTTGGAGTAGAAAATGGGCGCGCATCTTTTTTCTTGAAGTTAGGGGACTCAACCTCATGAGGTCAATGAAATTGCCAAACTGGTTTTTGCTAGAAAATGAAGCGGCGTCACCGGTTTTGCCCCAGCCGCCGATGATTTGGCTCGCATTGCAAAACGCACCATTGCCGTGTCCCTGAGTTGCAAAACGTCCCCCCAGCATACAGGCAACCGACGGGAACGCGGTCTTTCCAAGGTGGCATTGATTCTGCGAGCCGGATTGCCGGATCAACCCCATTTCCCAATGAAATCGCAAGATGACACTCTCACCACCACCGCCCGCGAGCACTGCATCGACGTGTGCAACAGCTTGTTGCGGGGCGAACTGGCAGCCATCGAGACCTACGGCCAGGTGATCGGCAAACATTCGAGGGCCCGGGCGACCGAAGAACTCCGGCGCATCCGCGCGGTTCACTCGCATTCCGCGAACTTGCTCTCCGCGAATGTGCGGGAAATGGGCGGAGAGCCGGATCAGGATTCGGGAGCCTGGGGGCTGTTCGCGACGGCGGTCCAAGCCGCGGCGAATTTGTTCGGCGCGGACTCCGCCATCGACGTGTTGCGGCAGGGCGAGGTGTCGTGCCGCAACGACTATCAGGAGGCGCTGTTGGACGACGACGTGATGGCCGATTGCAAGCTGATGATCCGCGAGGAGTTGTTGCCGCCGGTCATCGAACATATTGCAACGCTGGATAAACTTGAGCGCGTTGGGTGAGCCGCCTTCCGGAATCCCCCATGGCCATCCCCCGAAAAAACGCCCCGTCTGCGGAATCGCTGGCGACCATTTCCAACGTCCTGCTAGGAACGGTCATCGTCTGCGCGCTGTACTTCGGGCGGGACCTGCTGGTGCCGCTGGCGCTCGCGGCGCTGCTGACATTCATGCTTGCTCCTCTGGTTTCGAAGCTGCAACGCCGGCTGGGCCGGGTGGCCTCGGTGTTGTTGGTCGTGACGATGATCTTCGCCGCCACCGGCGCGGTCGGCTGGGTGCTTACCCGGCAGGCAGTGGATCTGGCGAACCAACTGCCCAACTACAAGGAGAACATCCGGACGAAGCTGCGCTCGATCGAGATGCCGAGCGAGGGACCGTTTTCCAGGCTTTCCCAGACCATGGATGAATTGAAGAAGGATCTGCCGGGAGGTGAAAACGGCGATTCGCTGCTCAAGTCGGATATCACGAAAAAAGATGATGACCGGGAGCCCACACTGGTGGAGGTGGTCAGCGGCAAGGACGAGCGGCTGGAATTCGTGCAGGGCGTGTTGGCACCGGTGCTTGGGCCGTTAGGAACCGCGGGGCTGGTTTTGCTGCTGTTGGTTTTCATGCTGCTGCAGCGCGAGGACTTGCGCAACCGGATGATCCGGCTCATCGGCCAGGGTCGCATCAGCGCCACGTCGCAGGCGATGGATGAAGCCGGCTCGCGGGTGTCCAAATACCTGCTGATGCAGCTGGTGGTCAATGTGACCTACGGGATCCCGGTGGCGATCGGGTTGTATTTCATCGGCGTGCCGAACGCGCTGCTGTGGGGCGCGCTGTCCGCGGTGTTGCGGTTCGTGCCCTATGTGGGTCCGTGGGTCGCGGCGGCGTTTCCCATCCTGCTATCATTCGCGGTGTCGCCGGACTGGATGGCGCCGATCCTGACTGTCGGACTGTTCATCGTGCTCGAGCTGTTCAGCAACAACGTGATGGAGCCGTGGCTTTATGGATCGAGCACCGGGGTGACTCCGATCGCGCTGATCGTGGCGGCCTTGGTCTGGACCTGGTTGTGGGGACCGGTGGGACTGGTTCTCGCCACGCCTCTAACCGTCTGCCTGGTGGTGATGGGACGGCACATTCCGAAGCTGGCGTTTCTCGGCATCCTCCTGAGTGACGAGGAACCGCTGACCCCGGCGGAGGACTGCTATCACCGCCTGCACCGGGTGGGCGAGCATGACGAACTCGAACTGGTCGATACCTATCTGAAATCGAATCCGCTGGGAGCGTTGTTTGATTCCGTGCTCATCCCGGTGGTCGCGGCAGCGGAGACGGATCACCGGTTGGATCTGTTGGAAACCGGGCAGCTTGAGTTCATCGAGCAAGGGCTGAACGAAATTCTCGTGGAGTTGGAACTCCAACAAGAAGCCGCTGCCCCCGAGCCCGCGCCCTGGGAAGAAGCGGTTTTCCGCGTCTGCTGTGTCCCCGCGAAAGCCTACCGCGACCAACTCGCCGGCGAAATGCTCGCCCAGTTGCTGCGCCGGAGCGGCCTCGCCGCCATCACTGCGCCGGCCCAAAAGGCATCCGCCGAGCAAGTCGGGTGGGTCCGCGAAGCCAAGGCCGATGTTGCCTGCATTTCGGTGGTCACTCCCACGACCATCATCCACGCGCGACATCTGTGCGCCAAGCTGCGCAAGAATTTCCCCAAGCTGAGGATCATCGTCGGGCTGTGGGGACACACGGGAAATGTCGCGGAAGCGACCAAGCTTTTGGGCGATTCCGGCGCGGATGATGTCGTCACCTCGGTCGCGGACGCGCTTGAGCGCTTGGTCGCCCATGCGCCGGTCGCCGAGGGGGCACCCCCTTAAGCACGCGCCGCCATTCCCCGCTGCGGAAAATTCCGTTTCAGAAATCCACGGGAAAAGATGGGCTGGATTCTGCTGAACCTCGTGCGCGGATTCCTGCATCCGTGCCGACCGGCCATCCGGGATTGCCAGTCTTGGATTTCCCTGCTTCGTTCCCGCCTCCTGATTCCGCCAATCCTTTTCCCCGATCCACCCATGAATTTCCACGTCACCTGCGAGCTTGATTACACGCTTGAAAGCTCCGCCACCTTCCTGTTCGCCCTGCGGTGCATTGAAACGGGCGGCCAGCAGATTCTCAGCGAATCCCTGACCACCGAGCCCTTCGTCACCACCGAGGAATTCACCCTTGTCGGCGGGATGAACCGGTTCACCCGCATCCAGACCCTCAATCCGGGCGAGTTCAAGGTTTTCTATCAGGCGGATGTCAGCACCACGATGCGGATCGTGCCGGTGGATTCCCTGTGCCCCGACGGCCCTGGAAATCTCAGCCCCGAGGCGATTCCCTTTCTCTTCCCCAGCCGTTACTGCCAATCCGACCGGCTCCGGCAGCAGGCCATCGATCTGTTCGGGCATTTGGAAACCCCGCACGCGATTGCCTCCGGCATCAGCGACTGGATCTTCGAGCACGTCGCCTACGTCAGCGGGAGTTCCGGTGAAACCTCGTCCGCAGTCGATACCTTGGAGCAACGCCAAGGTGTCTGCCGCGACTTCGCCCACCTCGCCATCGCCCTCTGCCGGGCGATGAGCGTGCCGGCGCGCTATGCCACCTGTTATGCCTATCAGTTGAATCCGCCGGATTTCCATGCCTGCTTCGAGGTCTTCATCGACGGCTGGTGGTATATCTTCGACGCCACCCGCCTCGCGCCGCTCAACGGCCTGGTCCGGATCGCCACCGGTCGCGATGCGGCGGATGCTGCCGTTTGCACGATCTTTGGAAATCCGGAATTGACCCGCAGCATCGTTTCGTGCGAGTGCTCGGACCCGAATTTCGTTCCCGTCACCCGCGACAGCCTGGTGCAGGGGAATGAAGTCATCGCCTTGTTGTAGTCCGCGATACCCATGAGAATTTTCGACACCTCCCCGGACACTTGGGAGCAGATCCATCTCGTCCACGAGACCTGCTACACCTATTCGCAACCGGTGCAGTTCCTTCCGCACCGGCTCGTCCTCCGCCCGCGCGAGGGCCATGACGTGCTGCTGCACTCCATGAATCTCTCCACCTCGCCGCCCTCGACGATCCGCTGGCATCGCGACCTGCTGGACAACTCGATCGCCCACGCCGAGTTCCAGGAACCCGCCGCCGAGCTGCGGATCTTCAGCGAGTTCACCATCAGCGTGCCGCCCGCACCGAAGGATGGCCTGCCGCCCATCTTCGTCCCCCACCCCTCGCTGGTGGCCGGCATCGAGCAGCTCGCCGCCACGCCCTATCTCCAGTATATCAATCCGCCGGACGTCGGCCGGCTGCGGAACTGGTTCAACGCCACCGGTCTCGCCCCCGCCCCCGGCAAGACGAGCGCGATCTTCGACGATATGGCGATCCTGATCCACCGTGTGATCAGTTACAACCGGCGCGAGGAATCCGGAGTCCAATCGGCCGCCGAGACCCTGCGTCTCGGCACCGGATCGTGCCGCGACATGGCGGTGCTGATGATGGAAACCAGCCGCTCCCTCGGCTATCCGGCGCGCTTCGTCAGTGGTTATCTCGATAGCCAGAATTCCCGCGTCGGCCGCGGTTCGACCCACGCCTGGGCGGAGATCTATCTGCCAGACCGCGGCTGGACCGGCTTCGATCCATCGATCGGCAAACGCGTCGGTCCGGGCCACATCGCGGTCGGCGTCAGCCACCACCCGCGCGGCGTCATGCCGGTAAGCGGCGGCTTCACCGGGCTTTCCGGAATCGGAACCTCGCTCAAGGTCAACATCACGACCAAGAGGATTCCCGCGCCGGTGGTGGCGGGTTCGCAGGCTTAGCGGCCGCTCGCGTAAATAACTGACATGTTGAACACGGAACTTCCTTTGCCACCAGCACCGGAACGAATCACACTATTTAACAAGCATTATAACCCATGAGCGTTGACACTTTTATTCAGGCTTTCGAGAGCGGTGAGCCTCAGGCACTCAGAACGAAGGACATTCTGGAGTGCTTCGACGGCGTGATTTCAGATCGAAGTGACAGCTATATCGATGTCGCCTTCGGACCACACAATACGTCGTCGATCTACTTCGAAGTTGCGAAAGACACCGACACTGGAGTGACAGTCAACAGACCATGCGGAGATCCCGGCCTCGCAAAGCGTCTCTACCGTCTCATGCAACTTGGGAACTGCGTTCTCTTCACTCCTGGAGAAGATGGATTCATTGTGATTTCTGAACAAGCGGCGGAGCACATGCCCGATGACATGAAGGAATGCCTTGGCGAACCTGAAATCGCCGGAAACGAGGAAGCGTTTGTCGCCATGTACAATAATTACTAGCAGGACCAAGGGGCGATGCCGGCGGCTTCCGTTCCGGAGGGACCGGTGGAAATTAGCCGGTGGCTCACGCCCTGATCTTTATACACAAGTCCGCGGGCCTGGCGGGAGCTCTGAGGCGGGAGGGAAAATTCCCGCCGATTGAGCTGTACATGTTAGAAACGGCTGTTTGGATGGACCGCGCGACCGCA
>JBGSOI010000085.1:0-31049 GCA_041739215.1 Akkermansiaceae bacterium | reverse complement strand
CAGGAATACTGCACCGATATCGTCGAGGTCGTCGCTCAGCAGTGCGACCGCGTGGGCGTGAAACATCCGAACCTCATCTCCGAGTCCGGCCGCGCCGTGGTTTCCTACTACTCGGTACTTGTTTACAACATCCTCGACGTCACCTCCGCCCAGACCACCGAAAACGCCCCGCCCGCCGTCGAGCACCCGTGCGAAAGCCTAGCCAACCTGATCGATGTCAACCGCGTGCTGTGCAAGAAGAACCTCCAGGAGTGCTTCAACGATGCCATGTATTACCGCGACCAGATGCGCGCCCTGTTTTTCTACGGCGCCGCGACCCTCCGCGAACGCGGCCTGGCAGAAGCCTGGTTCTGGCACATTCTAACACGCATCTCCAACCTCATCGCCGATCTCGACGACGACATCCCCGAAGACCTCCGCGAGCTGTCGTCCACCCTCGTCGATTTCTACTACGGGAATTTCTCGCTCTTCCAATCGCTGCCCGACTCGTGGGCGATCGACCAGGTTTTTCCGGTCATGCCGATTCACCGGCTTGGAGAGAAACCCCGCCACCGCGCCGTGCTCGCGGACATCACCTGCGATTGCGATGGCAAGATCGACCGCTTCATCGACAAGGAGGACGTCGCCAAGATCCTCCCGCTCCACGACTTCAGGCCGGACGAACCCTACTACCTCGCCGTCTTCCTCGTCGGAGCCTATCAGGAAACCCTCGGCGACCTCCACAACCTGCTAGGTGACACCAACGTCGTCGGCGTCCACCTGGAGAAGGGCAAGCCCGTTTACACCCACGAGGTCGAGGGCGACACCGTTGCCGACGTGCTCAGTTACGTGGAGTTCGACCCAAAGGAACTCGTCACCCGCTTCCGCACCTTCGCGGAGAAGGCCGTCACCGAAGGCCGCATCTCGCCAAAAGAGCGGAGGGAGATCCTCGACCTTTTCCGCGAGGGGCTGGCGGGTTACACCTACTTCGAGAGCTGACGTCCGGACTTGGCGGCGATGCGAAATACCCAACTCGACGGTTGGCGGGCTTTTGCGGTGCTCGGGGTGATGTGGCTGCACTGGGCACCTGCGGTGTGGCGCGGGCCGGTTCCTTTTGAAATCGGGTTGTTCTTCTTTCTAACGCTAACGGGCTTCCTCATCACCCGGATCCTGCTGCACGAGCGCACCGCCGCCGGGCACCGCGGCGGGAGGTGGCGGGTCAAGGCCTACCTGCATTTCCAGAAACGGCGGCTGATGCGCATCCTGGTGCCTTGTTACGTGGCGATGCTGTTTGCCATCGCGGTGGGTGCTCCGGATATCCGGGCGCACTGGCCGGCCTACTTCGGCCATTGGTCGAACTTTCACATGGCGTTCCTGGAGCAGTGGCCGTCCGGGACGGCGCATTACTGGACGCTGGCGGTCCAGATCCAATTCTATCTGATCTGGCCGCTGGTGGTGTTCCTGAGCCCGAGGAAACTGCTAGGGCCGGTGTTCCTGGCCTTCGTGGCGCTGGCTCCCTTGTCCCGGATGGTCCTTGCACGGCAATTTCCCGAGATTCACCACGCCGAGGCGATCACCACCACGGCGATGGATTATTTCGGGGTCGGAGCGCTGCTGGCGCTGGCGTTGGAGCGGGGCATGAAGGCAGGTGACCGGCGGTTGAACTTGGCCGCCTGCATCGCCTTCGCCGGGTATGGGGTGCTGTATGTTTTCAGTGAAATGGACCGGCCGATCGTTGGATTCCGTTATATTCAGCAAACCCTGGTCTCGGTGGTTTTCGCCGGCCTGATCTCAGCCACGCTCGCGGGCTTCGGCGGGATCGGGGAGAAAATCCTGGAACATCCCGCGGTGCAACACGTCGGACGGCTGAGCTTCGGCTTGTATCTGTTCCACACGCCGGTGCCGTTGTTTCTGGGTTACGTGCTGCCGCAGTTGTGGCTTCTAACCGGGCCATGGCAGGTGCTCCGGTTGGGAGCCTTCGGGCTCACGTCTTGGGGCCTGGCCTGGCTGTGCTGGCGGTATCTGGAGACGCGGACCGTCCATTCTAGCAGGCATGCTGTTGCAGGTCCGCCAGGTCGATGAACTCGAGCGCCGATTCGTGGGTGGCCTCGAGGACGACATCCGGAGCGAACCCGGCTTCGAAGGCTTCCTGCCAGCGGGACGCGCACAGGCACCATTGGTTGCCCGGCTTGAGACCCGGAAACCCGTATTCCGGGCGGGGCGTGCTCAGGTCGTTGCCGGCTTTTCTGGAAAAGCCGAGGAACCGCTCGTCCACCCGCACGCAGACGACGTGGACACCGTGATCGCCCGCGCCGCTGCGGCAGCATCCGTCGCGATTCCACCCGGTGAGCGGATCGAGCGAGCAGGGTTGGAGGACGGATCCGATGACGTTGCGTGTTTCGATGGCCATGACCCGAAGATAACCCGAAGTCGCCGTGCGTCCAGCGGCTTGCGTTGCGCAAAACGAGCTGCCAGAGTCCGCGGCGTTGGACACGGTCTGGAAAAACGATCTGCCCGAGGGTTTCGACCCGATGACGGCGAAGGAGCTGCGGCAGAGCCTGCGGCGCGGCAGTTTCGTCTATCCGTTCCTGGCCATCCAGTTGTTCGCGGTGGTGGCGATGGCGGCGGAATTCCAGTTAGGTCACGCGGCGGAGAGCACGCCTTTCACCGGGATGCTGAACCTGGGCCTGCTGGCAACTTCCGGTCCGTTCTGGATGGTGGTCACGGCGATTTGTCTTTTCATCATGCCGATGGGCGGCGTGATCCTGATGGGCCAGGAACTCGAGGAGGGAAACCACGAATTGCTCCTGCTCACCAAACTGGACCGCTGGAAAGTGGTCTTCGGGAAATTCATCACGCTGTGGGGACTGTGCGCCCTAACATTTGTTTCCCTGCTGCCTTACGTGGTGGTGCGCTACATGGTCGGCGGCATCGAGTGGTGGCATGAGGCGGCCTGCGCGGGCACGATTATCGGCGGCTCCGCGATGATCAGCGCCGGGGCGATCGGCGCGTCGGCCTTCCACCGGATCGGCGTGCGGGTGGCGGTGCTGGCCCTCTTTTTCCTGTCGATGTTCGCGGGTAGCGCCGCACCGTTGTTCGCGATCGCCGCGCAGTCCAAGGGCTGCGGCTGGCTCTATCACATCACCGCCCTCACGGCGGTGATCGCCTACACACTGGTCGGCCTGGCGCTCGCCCGCTCGCGCCTGCGCTTGTCGATCCTGGCCTACGAAATGAATCCGAGCGGGATGATCATCGGGCTGATGGTGTTCGCGCCTTTTGTGATCGGACTGGTGACGGCGTTCACCGTCGGCTGGGGTGGCGCGCTCGGGCTGATAGGTCTGGCGATCATCGCCATGCGGATGGATGTCACTCCCAAGGCCCCGAAGTGGATGCCACCGCCGCTGCCGGATCTTCCGCCGCCGGAGGAGTGTTAGGAAACCGCGCGTTCGCCGCGCGGGACTTTCTCCAGGCTGGCGGCCCGTCGTGCCGGCATGAACGGCTCGATCAGCGACGCCTGGAAATCGAACACCTCGGAGAAATCCTCCTTCTTGTCCGAGTCCTGTTTGCCGAAAACCTGCTCCTCAATGAGGTGGAACACCATGTCTCCGAGGTCCTGGCATTTGCGGATGCTCCACTCGTTCATGAGGGTGGAGGCCATCGGGCCGAATTGTTCGAGCGCGTAATCCCGGCAGCCGGCTAACAGCTCAGGTCCGCTGACATGGCGCGCCTGGCCACCGTTGGATTCGGCGATCCGTTTCAGCGTGAAGTCCAGGGCGTCCTTCAGAAAAAAATAGGCATGCGGGTCAAATCGTTTGTCGCGCTTCAGGATGGCAACGACGGATTGCTCGAATTGCATGGCTTGCATGGAGAGGAACATGCCTAAACCACAGGCGGGTGTCAAAGCGCTTCCTGAAATCGTTCGATTTCGCGTTGCTTATTTCGCCCATTCGCCCTTGGCGAACTCGATGCTCTCCTTGATCTGCGGCACGTTGTCCTTCCAATCGTTCTCATGCTCGATGGAGAAGTGGCCTTTGAAATTCTGCTTCTTCAGCTCGGCGATGCATGCGGCCACATCGACGACGCCCTTGCCGGAGGGGACGACGACGCCCTTCGGTCCCATTTCCGACTTGTCCTTGAGATGCACGCTGATGACTCGGCCCTTGAGAATACGCAGGCAGTCGATGGGTTTGAGGTCCGACGTGCACCAGTGGCCGAGGTCGGCGCAAGCACCCAAGCGCGGATCGCGGCTCTCGACGACGCCAAGGATGTAGAGCGGGTGCCAGACCTTGTAATCGGGCTTCGACATCGAGCCACCGTGTTCGTGAAAGGCGACCTTAATGTCGAACTCCTTCGCCGCGGCTTCCCACGCGACGACCTGTTCCGTGGATTCGGTGCAAACGCCGTAGAGGCCCATTTTCTTGGCGAAAGCCATGATCTTTTGGACTTCCTCAGCGCTCTTGGCCGCCACGACCCCGTAGTTGACCGGGAAAACGCCTTGGCGTTTGCACTCGGCCAGAAGAGCCGTGACAACCTCCTCGCTGGCGTTGTGAGACACGGCTTCTTCCTGCGGTGAATCCGGTTTGAGCTTCTGGCCAGGGTAGAACTCGATGATCTTGCCGCCGGCTTCCTTGGTCTTGGCGATCGCCTCGAAGGCGCTGAATTCCTTGAACGAGTAGGCTTGGCAACCGATCGCGAGACCGTTTTCATAAGCGGCGTCGGGAATCGGGGCGGCGGTTAGATTCGCGGCGAGGGCTAGGGTGAGCAGGATGGATAGTCTCATGGCAGGGTTTTGGTTTACGCGAGTTTCGTTGCCGGTATTTCCAAATCAAGCAAAAGAACCCGGCGGCAAGGCGGCGCGAGTTTCATCTTGCGGAGTCCGGGAGCGATCCACAGTCTAACGAGTGACGCGCGCCATCCACCATGCAGATCTTCATCCAACACCACGGCCAGCAATGCGGCCCTTTTTCCTTGGAACAAGTTCGGTCCGGTCTCGGCGACGGAACCTATCAGCTTTCGGAGATGGCATGGTATGAAGGGGCGACAGGGTGGCTGCAGTTGGCCACGGTTCCGGGAATCGGCGACAAGCCGCTCGCGGCCACCGCTGCCCGGACCTCCGGCCTCGCGATCTGGAGCCTCGTTCTCGGGATTCTTGCAATTTTCTCCGCCGGCCTGACCACCATTCCCGCGGTCATTTGCGGCCACCTCGCGCTCGGGAGAATCAAGCGGTCAGCCGGCGCGCAATCCGGTGGCGGGATGGCCATCGCGGGACTGGTGACCGGCTATGTCGGCTTGTTCATTTTCGGAATCGCGATGCTCGCCGGTCTAACGGCTCCCATGGTGCTTCGCCAGCGCAAGAAGGCCGATCAAACCCAGACGATTAACAACGCCAGGCAGATCGGCCTCGCGCTGTTCGAATTTCAATCGGAATACGGCAGCCACCCGAACGACGTCACCGCGAAGACCGTGTCGGATGGCACGGCCGTTACCGGAAACTCCTCAAACGCCCGCTTTCGCCAACTGATCCACTCGGGAATGACTCAATCGGAACAAATGTTCTACGTCCGCGTTCCCGGTAGTCGGAAGCCGGACAACCGGATCGATGGGAGTCAAGCGTTGGAACAAGGCGAGTGTGGCTTTGCATACGTGGAGAATTCGACGGCCGCGAATCCCGTTCCCAAGCCGCTTGCCATGGCACCCCTGCTCCCCGGGACCACCCGTTTCGACCCGAATCCGTTCGATGGAAAGGCGGTGATCCTGTGGACGGACAACAGCGTCAGATCCATGGAAATCGACCGCAAGTCAGGGCAGGTGATGTTGGATGGGAAGAACCTGCTAGACCCATCCCATCCGATCTGGGGTGGCAAGCCGCCGGTGATCGCACTGCCGGAGTGAAGCGTTGCTACATTTCACCTCGGAGCACTCGCTAACGAAGCAACCACTTCATCGCCAGCTCGAACCACTTGCCAAACGGCGGGCGGATGAGGTCCATGCCATTGAGGGTTGCCTGTTGAAAGACGCCCTTCGCGTGGCTCAGCGTCTTGAAGCCTTCATGGCCGTGATAGGCTCCCATCCCGCTCGCGCCTACTCCGCCAAACGGCAGGTCATCCTGGGCGTAATGCAACAGCGTGTCGTCGAGGGCCACTCCGCCGGAAGTGGTGCGTTCCAAAACCTGGCACCGGTCACGGTTGTTTGATCCGAAATGATAGAGAGCCAGCGGCCGCGGCCGGGCGTTGATGTAGGAGATGGCGTCCTCGATGATCCGGTAAGGAATGACCGGCAGGATCGGCCCGAAGATTTCTTCCCTCGCCACCGACATTTCGTTGGTTAGGCCGGTGATGACCGCCGGAAGGAAGGTACGCGGATGGGTGCGACCCACACTTGGTGCGCCAACTTCCCGGATTTGCGCTCCCTTTGCGCGGGCGTCGTCCAGCAGGCCCGCGAGCCGCTGATAGTGGTGATCGTTGATGATGGTGGTGTAGTCCGGATTCGTGGCGATGTCCGGATAGAGTTTTCCGACGGCGGATAGATAATGGCCGATGAAATCCCCGATCTCGCCCTCCGCGACCAACACGTAATCCGGCGCGATGCAGGTTTGCCCGGCATTGGCGAGCTTGCCCCAGGCGATGCGGTGCGCCGCCCTTTCCAGTGAGGAACCGCGGGCGATGATCGCGGGCGATTTCCCCCCCAGTTCGAGCGTGACCGGCACCAGATTGTCACTGGCCGAGCGCATGACCTTGCGGCCGACCGCCGTGCTGCCGGTGAACAGCAGGTGATCAAACGGCAGGCTGGAAAATTCCGCCGCGACGGAGGCATCTCCGGCAACCACGGCAACCCGGTCTTGGGGAAAAATCCCACCTAACATCGAAGTCATGAGCGCCGAGGTGGCGGGTGTCAGCTCCGAGGGCTTGAGCATCGCGCGGTTGCCGGCGGCGAGCGCGGTGGCCAGCGGCATCAACGCCAGCGCGACCGGATAGTTCCAAGGCGAGATGATCCCGATCACACCCAGCGGTTGAAAGATGACACGGTTGGAACCAGGCATGAAAGTCAGTTCCACGCGCCGCCGCTCGGGCCGCATCCATTTTTTCAGATGGCGCTGGAGGTGGCGGATGCCTTGCACCACAGGCATGAGTTCCAGGCACCACGTTTCCTGCCGCGACCGGTGGCCGAAGTCTCCACTGATAGATTCCACCAGTTTCTCGCGGTGGCTTTGGATGGATTTCACAAGCAGGTCCAAGTGCTCCCGCCGTTGCGCGATTGATGGCGGACCATCGCGGAGAAACGCGGAGCGTTGCGCCTCCAGCAGCGTCGTCAAAATTGTAGGATCGGTGGTGGACATGGCACGCCGGTGTTTGCTGCATCGTCGGCAGTTGCGGAGTCAGCGCAATTGAATTCGCCACATCTCCTGTCACGTGGCTCGGAAACCACGAACCGGACTTGCACCGACGCCTGATTTCGCCTGGCTAATAGCCCATGAGCGCCTCAGAAATTGCCGAGCTTTGCGAAAGCCTCCCGCCGGAAAAGCGGGATGAGGTGGCGGAATTACGAGGCTCTTGATCCACGGGTTCGGGAAGCGGCGCGGAGATCTATCAACTCTTCTCGGAGAATCCGGCGCACCCGTCCCTACGGTTCAAGAAATTGGCCGGGCATGACCGGATTTGGTCAGTCCGCATCAACGATTTCGACAAGCTCTTCGGTTAGGCTTTTTCGCAGGCAGTTCCACGTTCCAGCGGTCCGGTCCGGCAAAAGAACGACGCTTGAAGTTTTCAGTGCAACGCCCCGATTGCCAAGACTCCTCCGTTGAACCGAAAATCCGATTGTCCTACTGTCCAGCAAAGTCATGAAAAGCATCACGCTGCCGACGAATCCGTCTCAGACGAGCGGAATTCGTTTCTGGATTTAGAGTTGAAAAACCGAAGATTTCTCCACGCCCGCATCAGAAACACGAGCGAGAGAAAACCTGATGCGGCTATCACCAGAGACAGTGGTCCATTGCGAGATGGGATGATCCCCGGATGGAGGAGGCAAAAGCTGCCGAGTGCCACGCCTGCGGTGATGACCAGACCGGCAATCGGGCTTCCGAGATGTCGTCCTTTTCTCCTTGGTTGTTGATTCCGTCCGCACCGATCGAGTAAACATCGAATTCCCCGTGCGATCCCGGAGTTTTGTAGACAAGTTGCTGTTTCCAATGGTCGAGAAACGGATCGGAGTCTCCTGGAAATGCCGATTGATAGTCCTTCCGAAGCGAATCCCAACAGGTGTGTAAATCGGGAAGTTTCCCGGAGATCTGGCGATATTCCTCAACCATTCCCTCCGCATACTTGACTTTGTAATAGGTTTTCGACGCCCTCGAACTCCATGCGTCAGCCCGGTGGGGAACGAGCATCAACACCAGAGCGAGCAGCAGCGGGAGAATCCCGTGTCGTTTCATGGACATTGAATGGATGCAATCACCGGGCATATCGGAGTGAAGCAACTCGCTAGCAGATTGCAAGGCGGTGATATTTTGATCCTCCAGCCCCAAACTGCTAGCTTGTCAACGGGATCCATGAAGGAGCGGGACGCTCCTTTCACGGTCTGGAGCAGTGATGCTCCAGCCACTATCAGATCACGCCTCCTTCGCCTTCGCGGTCTTCTTCGCGGCGACCTTTTTCACGGGGCGTGGCGGGAAGTCGAAGCCGATCTTGCCATCCTTGAGATCGAAGGTGAGGTGGGCGTCGAACTTGCGCTTGGTGCGGTTGGAAACGAAGCCTTTGAGGACGTCGGTTTTGCCGCTGGCGATGAGTTTGAGCACCTGGTCCTGCGGGATTTCGCACTGGAGGATCGACTTGCCGATGCGGATGCCGTGCGGGTCCTTCTTGGTGACGATTTCAGGGACGTGGTAGGCCTTGTCGGTGGCGAAGACCTTGTAGGATTTGCCGTCCTCGGTCCTGGCCTCGCCGATGAAATGTTCTTCCGTGAGTTCGGGCGGGCCGTCGCGGTCGTCGCCTTCGAAAACGAAGTTGATCTTGAACTTCGCGTCCATTTCCAGCGCCGCGTCGAAGGGCTTGTTGAACTTCGAGCGGAAGCCGGTGAGCGGGCCGACGAGTTTGGTGGTGAAGAGCTGGATGGCTTCCTCCTCGGTGAGCAGGCGGCCGGCGATGTGCTTCTTCGCCTTGAATTTGCACTCGGGCTCGCGGCACTCGTAGGTCGCCTCGGTTTGCTTGAGCGAAGGCGCACCGCACATCGGGCAGGCGACCTTGAGATCGGGGAAGACTTCGCTTTTCGCGAGATCGGCGGCGTGGCGGGCCTTGGTGCAGATCTCGCTGGTGTACGCGATGATCTCCTTCATGAAATCGCCGCGCTTGAGATTGCCGTGCTCCATCTGGCGGAGTTTGAACTCCCAGTCGCCTGTTAGTTTCGGCGAGTAGAGACCTTCGATTTCCATTTCCCGAACGAGGGAAATCAATCTCATGCCGCTGCCGGAAACGAAAAGCTCGCGGCCTTCACGGGCGAGGTATTTCTGAGAGATGAGGCCTTCGATGGTCGCCGCGCGGGTGGCGGGAGTGCCAAGGCCGCGTTCGGCCATGGCTTCGCGGAGGGCTTCGTCGTCGATGAGTTTGCCGGCACCTTCCATCGCGGAAAGGAGCGTGGACTCGGTCATCCGGGCGGGTGGCTTGGTTTCCTCGGCGAGGACTTCGACGGGATCGGCGTGGGCGGTTTCACCAGCACGGACGGGGCAAAGCTCGTCCTTTCCGGCGGCGACTCCGGGGCGGCGGCCGTAAACTTCGAGCCAGCCGGGTTTCACCAGGATGCGGCCTTCCGTTTTGAAGCAATCCTGCTCGATCCGGGTCAGGCGGGTCGTTTGCTCGAACTCGGCGGACGGATAGAAAACGGCGATGAAGCGCTTCACGATCATGTCGTAGAGCTTCTGCTCGGCCTCGCTGAGCTTCGCAAACTTGCCGGTCGGGATGATCGCAAAGTGATCCGAGACCTTCTTGCTGTCGAAAACGCGGCGCGATTTGTGGAGGCGCGGTCCGCCGTTCGGCTCACCGTCGCCACCGGCCAGCACGGCCTTGGCGTATTTCGCCACGTCGAGGTCGCTGTTGCCGACGTCGCGCATCGTTTCGCGGACGTTGCCGGTATAATCCTCCGGCAAATACCGCGAATCGGTCCGCGGGTAGGTGATCATCTTGTGCTTTTCATAAAGCGCTTGGGCGATCTGGAGCGTGCCCTTCGCGGAAAACGGAGCTTCGCGTTGCAGCGTGGTGAGATCGTAAAGCTGCGGCGCGATCTGCGTGTTCGCCTTCTTCTCCTCCGAAACCTTGCCCGTCTTGCCTTGGCAACGGGATTGGATCGCCTCGGCGGTGAGATTGTCCCAGATCCGCTCGGGCTTGGAAAGCGGGGCATTCTCGTCCTTTTTCCAATTCTCATCGATCCATTTGCCAAGGTATTCACCGGCATCGACGCCAAATGTGGCGTGGACTTCGAAATAGGGTGTTGGCTTGAACGCTTGGATCTCCGCCTCGCGCTGGGCGAGGATGGCGAGCGTCGGCGTCTGGACGCGGCCGGCGGCGGTGATGTTGAAGCCGCCGTGGCGGGAATTGAAGCAGGTGAGCGCACGGGTCGCGTTGAGTCCGACCAGCCAATCCGACTCGGAGCGGCACTTCGCGGCGTCGGCGAGCGGCTTCATTTGCTCACCGGAGCGGAGGTTCTCCCAGGCTTCGAGAATCGAGTTACTGGTCATCGACTGCATCCACAGCCGTTTCACCGGCTTGTCGATGCCGCCGATTTCCATGATGTAGCGGAAAATGAGCTCACCCTCGCGGCCGGCGTCGCAGGCATTGACGATGAGATCCACATCCTTGCGCTTGGCGAGCTTGAGCACCTGCTTGAGGCGGGCCTCGGAATCGGGAATGGGGTCGAGTTCGAACTTGTCGGGGATGGCGGGCAGGACGCCGAAATTCCATGGGAGTTTCTTGCCATTGGGCCCCATCGGCATCCGCAGCTCGACCAAGTGACCGACAGCGGAGGTGATGATGGCAGTGTCGTTTTCGAAGAAAATATCGCGACCGGAGCCATTCTTTTCGAACTTGCCGAGAACCTTGGTGAGGACCTTGCTCAGGTCGGTCATGACGCTCGGTTTTTCGGCAATGATGAGTGTTTTTCCCATGGTGAAAGAGGGCCGTTAAGCGGCTGTGGGTTGAGGGACTAGGCTCGGGACGGCGGACTTGGCAAGCCGATTGGTGAAATTTTAGCGGGGCGACGGGGCGGGAAGTCAGTCTTCGAGGCGGCTTTTTCCGTTTCATAATCCTCCGTGTGGGTTAATCCTATCGGCCAGCCGGGAGCCGTATTTCATCCCAGCCCGTAAAGATCATGTTTGGAGCAATCGTTGGCGATATAGCCGGGTCCACCTACGAACGACATAGCTTCAAGCTCGAGTGTTGTCCGATATTTGCGGCAGGATCCCGGTTCACCGACGACACCGTTCTCACTCTCGCGACCGCCGATCATTTCGTATTCGGTGATTCTTACGCGCAGGTGTATCGGCAGTTCGGCAGAAACTATCCGCATGCGGGTTACGGGGCCAGCTTCCGGAAGTGGATGTTGGCCAACGATCCCAAACCTTACGGGAGCTGGGGAAATGGCTCGGCGATGCGCGCCAGCCCGATCGGATGGGTGGCCGACGATCTGGACTGGGCAATCGAGGAAGCAAAGCGCAGCGCTGAAGTCACCCACGATCATCCCAACGGGATCAAAGGCGCACAGGCGGTGGTCGCCGCGGTTTTTCTTGCGAGGAAAAGTGCCACGAAGGAAGAAATTCGAACCTACGTCACGCGGAAGTTCGGCTACAACTTGGATCGGACGGTGGCCGAGATCCGCCCTTATTACAGTTTCGACGTGACCTGTGAAGGTTCGGTTCCCCAGGCGATTGTCGCTTTTCTGGATTCATCGGGATTCGAGGATGCGATTCGCAAGGCAATCTCGTTGGGGGGAGACAGTGATACGATCGCCTGCATTTCCGGTTCGATAGCCCACGCATTTTACGGGACGATTCCCCAATGGATGACCGATTACTGCCTCGCTCAGCTAGATCCGGCCCAGCTTTCCATCATCAACGACTTTTGGAAGCGTTATCCAAGTACGAGAGGCATCGGTAGTTAGCGAGTCGATGAGGCCAAAACGCAAAAACGCACCTGCCGGAAAGTTCCGGCAGGTGCGTGGTGTTATGGTGTGTTTCGTGAATCAGGCGACAGCCATTTGATTGACTCCGCCGGTGGCGATTTTGGTCAATGCCTGGTCAGCCTTGCCTTCTTCATCGATGGTTTCGGTCAGCAATTTGACCGCGTCGCTGTAACCGAGGCGCTGGGCGAAGGCACGCATCGTCCCGTAGGAAGCGATTTCATAGTGCTCCACCTTTTGCGCTGCGGTGATGAGTGCGGCATCCAAAGCGCTGGAATCCGCATATTCCTCGGCGAGTTCGTCGGCTTCTTCGAGCAGACCCGCCATGGCGGGGCATTTTTTGGCCCGCGCCGAGAGCCCTAGGCCTTCAAAGATCTTCCCGAGGCGAACGACATGATTCTTGGTTTCGGCGAGGTGCTTGGTGAAAGCATCTGCCAGTTTCTTGTCGCTCGCGGCCTTGGCCATCTTGGGCAGGGCTTTCACGAGTTGCTTTTCCGCCCAGAGGATGTCCCGGAGCTGGTCCACGAGAAGGTCGTGGAGTTCGGTGTCGCACTTGTCAGTGGCTTTCATTTTTCTGACGGATTAGAGCTTGGAAATCGCGTCGCGGATCTCTTCTTTGGTTTGACCGGTCTTTTTCTGGAGACGGCCGAGGAGTTCGTCCTCCTTGCCTTCTTCGAAGAGCAGATCGTCGTCGGTGAGATCGGCGTATTTTTGCTTCAGCTTGCCCTTGGCTTCGTTCCAAGTGCCTTTCATTTCGAGTTTGGTCATGGTCTTGATGGGTTGGTGGTCTTGTCCTCATCGGAATTGACGGAGGAACTGCCTGGCCTGTCGCACGAAGCCGGCCAAGGGTTTTGTGGATTCTCAAGTGGCTGGAAACCAGCAATCCAAGTAACTATCATGATCGGGAGGAAATGCATTGACCGGGAAAAATCCGCGCAGAATGCAGTTCGCTTCGTGCATTTCTAGAATCCCAAGCCGCAACCTATCTCCGCGCATACCGGAACCCCGGAAACGCCCTCACCAGCCGCCGCATTTCCAGCTTCATCAAGGTCGCCGCCACCACATGCGCGGGCAGGCCGCTGCGCTCGATGATCAGGTCCACGGGCGACTCATCCACCGTCACCGCCGCGAAAACGGCAGCTTCCTCTTCCGGCAGTTCGGGGATCTCCGCGGCGGGTTCCGCGACGCTGGCCGTGCGGGCGAAGGGGAGTTCGCCGAGGTCGTCGAGCAGGTGGCTGGCTTCGGCGACGAGGGTGGCTCCGTCGCGGATGAGCTGGTTGCAACCGGCGGACGTCGGTTTGTCGATCGGGCCGGGGACGGCGAAAATCGGTTTGCCATACTCGGATGCGAGGTTCGCGGTAATTAAAGAGCCCGACCACGCCGGACACTCGGTGACAAGCACCGCCTGCGCCCAGGCGGCGACGATGCGGTTGCGCATCGGGAACGTCTGCTTGTCCGGCGAGGTGTGCAGCGAGAACTCGGAAACCACCGCACCGAAGCCGGAGGCGATTTTTTCCGCGAGCGCGAGGTTTTCCGGCGGGAAGAGTTTGGCCAGCCCGGAGCCAAGCACCGCGATGGTGCGGCCGTTCGCGGCGACGGCGGCTTCGTGGGCGGCGGTGTCGATGCCGCGGGCGAGGCCGGAAATGATGGTGAATCCGGCCTGTGCGATCTGATAGGAGAGCTTTCTCGTCGCTTGCACTCCATAGTGCGTCGTCCGCCGCGAGCCGACGATGCTGATGGCGTGCTTGTCCCGCGCTTCGAGTTTTCCCCACACATAAAGCAGCAGCGGCGGATCGTAGGCGTCGCGCAGCGGGGCGGGGTAGTCATCGTCGTTCTGGGTGACGATGGAAATCCCGCGCTCTGCGGCTTCGCGGATTTCGGTGAGAGGATCGGCGTGGTCCTGCCAGGCGTGCAGGATTTTCGCGGTTTCCTCGCCGATGCTGTCCACCCGCATCAGCCGGTCCTTGGGGGCGCCGAGGATGGCCGCCGGATTCCCGCCAAACGCATCGAGCAAACGCCGGACGCGAACAGGCCCGATTTTCGGCAGCATGTTGAGGGCGACAAGAGCTTCCTGGGCGGTCATGTGGCGCGGAGCTTGTCGATAGATCGGCGTGTCGTCAAAGACGCATTCCGCACTATGATCCGGAGATTCGGCCACGTTATAAAGGTCCACATGATTTCGCCTCTCCTTCGCACTTTCATCATTCTTGCATTTGGCATCCATGGCGCGCTCGCCCAGCAAATCACCCCTCGCCCGAATCCCGCGCGCTTCGTCGGTGAGATAACCGCCTTTGCCAAACAGGACCCGGAAAAGGGCGGCATCGTTTTCACCGGCAGTTCCAGCATCCGGCTGTGGCCGCGCCTGAAGGAGGATTTTTCCGGCCTGCCCGTCGTCAACTGCGGCTTCGGCGGCAGCGTGGCGAATGATCTCATCGTCTTTTTCGAAACGATCGTTACCCGTCATGAGCCAAAGCTCGTCGTCACCTACACCGGCGGAAACGACCTCAATGAAAAGCTTTCCGTGGAGGAGGCGCTCGACGATTACACGAAGTTTCTCAACATGGTCCACGATCGGTTCCCCGCCACCCATGTCATCATCACGTCGGTGAAAATCGCTCCTCGCCGCGTGCTGCAGATTCCCAGCGTTCACGCTCTCAACCAACAGCTCGCAGCCTGGTGTTCCGGCAAGGATTGGGTTCGCTTCCTCGACTGCACCTCCTGCCTTGCCGACGCCTCCGGCCAACCGACTCCGAGCAACTACGCCGAAGATCGCCTCCACCTCAGCACCGAGGGGTATGCGAAATGGCAGTCCATCCTCGACCCCGTCCTCCGCGAGGAATGGGCGAAGGTGAAATAGCCCCCATAAAAAGGGGATTCCGTGTTTTAGCATTGCCCGGAAAACTCCCGGAGCCTTTGTTTGCATCGAAATCCAGCCGATGAAATTTCCCGCACTCCCGGCCATCCCGACATCACTAACGGCTTTCGTCGTGGCATTGGCGTTGGTGGCTCCGCAGATCGCCGAGGCTGTCCCACGCACCTGGACCTCCGCCGACGGCCGGCAGTTGGTCGGCGAATTCGTCAAGGCGGACGCTCAAACCGTGACGGTCACCCGTGACAACGGCAAAACCGTTTCCATCCCGCTTGAAATGCTCAACACCGACGACCGGAACTTCGTCTTGGAAAAGCTCGCCGAAAAAGAAACCGCGGACAAAGCCGCCGCCGAGGAAGCGGAAGCGAAGAAAAGGCCGAAAGGTGCGATCACCTACAAACTCTCGGGCGGCTCCGAAAAGTGGCCTGCAGACCGTCGGAGGAAAATCGTCGCGGCGATGGAGGAGGCGATCGCGTTCCTCAACAAACACGGCAATTTCAAAAAGGAAGTCACCGCCAACAACAGCCCCGGCACGCCCACGGCGGACGCCAACATCGATGGCTGGATCAACTGGGGCGGCACGATCAACCGCCGCGTCGCGATCCATGAAATTGCCCACACCTTGGGCATCGGCACTCACCACAAGTGGCAGGAAAACATCAAGGACGGCCTGTGGACCGGGAAACACGCGATCGAGCAGCTCCGCGAATTCGATGGCAAGGACGCTGTGCTCCACGCCGACCGCATGCACTTCTGGCCTTACGGTCTCAATCAGGACAGCGAGTCCAGCAAGGAAAACGACCTCCGCCACATCAAGCTGGTCGAGGCGATGCGCAAGGACATGGGGGAGCGGTAGGCTTCATTTCAATCGCTCCCGGATCGTCCGGATCGCAACTTTGGCATCTTCTGGAACTGATGCCTCCACGGCATCCAATTCGTCGAGCACCCGCGCATCGGTTGCGGCCACTTCCGCGATCGTTGGCGTGGCTTCGTCCGCAGTGACCAGCCGATGGCCGTACAGATAGTTTTGGTTAGGGAAGACCTTGGCAAAGTGCTCCAGCTCACCCGCCGCGTGATCGGATGCAAGATAGCGGGTGAAAATCTCCCTTTGATCCGGCTGCGTGATGTCGAGGCGGGACAGCAAGGAAGCCCGTTGTTGCGGCGCGAATTCCATCCATCCGGGTGCTTTCGAAAACGCGTTCAACACCGTCGGATCGCGGACGATCATCCGGTCCATCGACATGAAAGCGGCCCGGCTCGCGGCAGTGTTCCCTGTGGCCGTCGCCTCGTCAGCCACCTCGACCATCCGATCAAACATCGGTCCGCCGCCGACCTCCACTGCGATGTCGAACGCTTCGAGAAATCCGGCAGACGGCTTTTCCAGCCATGCCATTTTCAAAAGATCCATGAACCGGCCGGACAGCTCGTCGCGGAGATCGCCCTCGAGATCGTTCCAAGCCATGTTTCGGAGGGCGAGGGCGTATTCGTCCGGCGACGTCCGCTGGTCCATGATCTCGCGCGCCATTTCAAGCGCCGCCAGGGGATCGAGCGATGGCAGCAAATCGAGCAAGGCCAGCCGCAGCGAGGGCACCACGTCCATCATGCCATCCGGTCCGACCGCGAACGGCAGCCCGGTCTCCGCATCCTCAAGCGATTTCAGGAATGCGACGATGGCCGCCGCCGCCGCTTCTTCCGGTGCCTGGCGGATTTCATCCCGCAGCGCGCTCAACCGGGCGGAGGCCTGAGCCGGGTCGGTATCGGCCCGGAACGCTTCGGCGGAATCGCGGAGCAGGTTGGTGATTCGAATTTCGGGATCGGCCGTGGATCCCGGCAGATTGCCCGCCGCGGGGGGGAGACTGATGGTCTCCGATTCTTGATTTGTCAGCTCGGGAGGCACGTTGTGCTTGAGGAACAACCAAAAAATCCCGCTCGCCCCCAAGGCGAAGCCGAGCAGCAAGCAAACTCGGATGGTGTGGGGCGATGCCATGTTGCGTAACCGGTGGCAGCGGCTGAAATCATTCGGCGGGGGCCGTCATCGCAACGCTGAAATTTTTGAAGGTCGCCCGGTTTCTGGCGCGGGTGTCGCGCATTTTCACCTGCCAGTCGCCGTTCGCGGCATACCCGCGGAAGGTCGAAATGTAGTCCGCCTGTTCGACAGTGACGTTGTCCGCGGTCTTGCTGGAGGCCTTGTTGATCCAGCGGATGCGGCCGCCCGGTGACTTCAGATAGACGTTCAAGTCACCGCGGCGCGGTGTGGCGATGGACAGGCTGAACTTCAGCCCGGTGACGGTCCCGGTGAATCCCGTTGCGGTGATTTTGCGGGTCGAGGTGCTGCGGGCCGCATCCGGCAATTTCAAAGCTTTGGAATTCCTGAACGTCCGGGTGATGCTGTCGACGCCGAGCGCGGCGGATGCCAAGGTGTTTGACGAGCTGTTCAACGCATAGACACCGGCGGTGTCATAGCTTCCGGAAACCAGAATCCCGCCCAGGGAATAATTTCCGCTCGTAAAATCCCACACGAACACCGGACCGCCGCTGGTGCCCTCACCGGTCGAGACATCGTCAAATCCATGGTAGGCATCGCGGATCTGGTAAGCCCGGTTCGGGAACCAGTCGGTGGCATATTGGTAACTGTATCCGGCCTCACCGGTGTATTCGACCGTCGCGGGATATCCGACGATCCGCTTGTCCCGGCTGGACCTCAGCGCCGGGCCTCCATCCGCCCAACATTCGACCGCCGGGCCGAACGATTCGGGGCCATAGAACACGGTGAAATCGTAGGCAAACGCCCGCGACGAATCGCCGCCATAGGAACTGGCGTTGTTCGAGTAATTGGAGAAATAGCGGAATCCGCGGGGCGTTGCGCCGTCGCCGGGTTCGGGCGGGTTGTAGTTCGAGTAGTTGCGGTGAAACTCATAATCCGTCGCCCACACTCCGTTGTCATAGAACAAATGGCCGCAGGAAAAAATCAGCCGGGAATCCCGCGCGATCACTCCCGACCCGCGATACCAATCCCGCGCCACATAGCTTTCGAGATAACCTGTGGACTGGTCAGCTTGGACGGTTTTCGGGAAAATAACCTGAGCCGATGCCTGTCTTGCGGAAAGGATCGTCAAGAACACCAGAATTCCGATCCGGAATGGATGGTTGTTTGAGATGGCGGTGGAAGGTTGGGGATGATTGTTTGGAAAGCTTTATAGCTATCGATCCGAACCTCTTGAAGTCAAGGCGACGATGCTATCTGCCAGACTCGATTCGCCGCTGCAGCCAGATCTTCGGTAAAACCCTGATCACAAAATAAGCAGTGATCACCAGGTGGGTCCCGGCGTAGGCCCAGCCTTGGTAGCGGTTCGTCAGAATCACCCAAAGCCAGCTTTGTCCCAGATACAGGCCTGCGGACACCAACGTGGTCAGCAACAGAGAACATGACCAGACGCATAGCCAGAATCGCATCCGCGGGTTTCTCGCGAGGAAACAAAGACCGGCGGCGACGAGGAAGACCACCGAATGAATCGTGGCGAAGATCCTCAAATCCAGGATCAGGTTGGCGAAGCTGGTTTTGAAATGCTCCCGCGCCCCGGCGACCCGCCCGGTGAGCGAATCCAGGGCTTTGCGCGCCAGCGGATTCTTGAGTTCCGGAAAGTCGAACTCACCCGCCCGGTCGCGCGTGCCCGCGGCGAGTTCCAACAGCCATTTCTCCGGCGAATCCCGGTAGTCGGCGATCTCGCCCTGCACCTTCTCCTTCACCGACTTCGGCAGTGTTTTGGCGACCAGCGGATTTCCGAGAATTTTCTCCGCCTTGGGAATAGCGGGCTCCAAATAGGCCCGCGTCTTTTCCAAGGCGAACTCCCGGGCTTCCCGGATGATAAGCCCCTGCGCGAAAAACGTCGCGGCGAGCAGGGCGATGGAGATCACCGCACCTAGCAGATTCAGCGCGGCGAGGATCTTGTTGGCGGTGGTCATCTGCCGCGCAGATTGCTGATAGATCGGCCTGCCGTCAAAGAAAAGTGTCCCCGCTGTCTCAGCCGGGAGCGGAGGCCCGGAATCCGGCTGAGACAGCCGGAACACTTTCTCCAATCAAGCCATTGCCAGCAGCGACTCGTCCCAATCCTTCCACACCGGATCGAGATTCAGTCCGCGCAGCATCGCCGCCACTTCCGCAGGGCTGCGGGTGTCGTGGATCTGGAATTGCTCGGTCGCCTTCTCGCAGCCGGATTTTTCAGTGAGTTCCACGCGGCGGCCTTTGACGGTTAAATGGAGATCGTCGCTGCCCGCGCCGGTGTAGCCGCCCGGTTCCGTTTTCGCCCCGGCGGACATGTGGGTCACGCCGAGCGTCGCGATCGCATCCCGCAACGGCGCCGGCTCGCGGGTGGAAACGACGATGCCCACCTGCGGAAACAGCAGCCGGAAAACCGCGATCAACCGCACGAACTCCTTGTCTGGCAGATAGAGATCCGGATCCGGTTGATATTCGTAATTTCCCGCGTAGGGCCGCATCCGCGGAAACGCAACGGTGAACTGCGCCTTCCAGCAATTCCGATAGAGATATTCCAGATGCGCGCACAGTGCGAGCGCCTCGAATTTCCAGTTCGCCAGCCCGAACAACGCGCCGATCCCGATCCGCCGGAAGCCGCCCGCATACGCCCGCTCCGGGCAATCCAGCCGCCAGTCGAAATTCTTCTTCGGCCCCGCCGTGTGGAGTTGCTGATAGGTCTCGCGGTGATAGGTTTCCTGATAGACCACCAGTCCCTCCGCGCCGTGGCCGACGATTTCCGCGTATTGGTCGTCCTCCATCGGCCCCACCTCCAGCGCCAGCGTGGGGATGAACGGCTTGAGCGCGTCCAGGCAGTTTTGCAGATACCCTTCCGAAACAAACTTCGGGTGCTCCCCGGCCACCAGCAGGACATTCCTGAATCCAAGCCCGTGCAAATGCCGCGCCTCCGTCACCACCTGGTCCACCGTCAGCGTCGTCCGGAAAATCCCCGCATCGCGCGAAAAGCCGCAGTAGCTGCAATTGTTCACGCATTCGTTCGACACATACAACGGCGCGAACAACCGCATGGTCTTCCCGAAATGCCGCCGCGTCACCTGCTGGCTCTGCCGCGCCAACGCCTCAAGCGGCCCGCCCGTCTCCTCGGAAACAAGCTGGAGAAACCGCCGCATCAAGGGAGTCGGGCGTTTCAAAAGATCAGGAAAAACATCCGCAAAAGCCATCGCGGGCGGAATGTGCTTCGCGAACGCACGGACGTCAAAGGCGAAGCACCTTGGACTGCGTGCAGCCCGCTGCCGCTTTTACGCAGCCAGCCTGCCGGCAATCGGTCGCAGCAGGCTGCGGATCCAAAGCGGCAGCAGGCTGCACGCAGCCCACGTTCCATGAAGCCCGCGTGAATTCCCCGTGAAGTATCCTTTTTGAATCGCGATTTCCCGCCCACCGCGACATCACTCCGGGATGATTCGTAAATTTAACCGGCTGTTATTCGTCACCGGGGTTGCCGGTCTTCTCGCCCTGGCGGTATGGCCGTTTCACAGCGGCGTCCTGCGTTACGGCCTGCCGTTCTTCCTCCTCGTGACGTGGGTGGCGGGGCTGGGTTTCATCTGGCATCGCAAAATCGCCCGCGCCACCGTGCTCACGCTGCCGGTCCTGTTATCAGTGCCATTCTTGCTGCCGCAGAAACGGATAGATCCTGACAATCTGCGCGACCGCTACGTCGCCGCCATGGAGCGGATGGAAGGCACTGTCTATCTATGGGGAGGCGAGAGCCGGTGGGGGATCGACTGCTCCGGTCTGCCGCGCCGGGGGCTGCGCGATGCGTTGTGGGGCATCGGTTGGGAAACGGGAAACGGGGCCGCGTTCCGCGAGTGGGCGCGGCAATGGTGGTTCGACACCAGCGCCAAGGCCATGGGCGAGAACTACCGCAGCTTCACCCGCCCGCTCGGCATGAGCGGGAAACTGCGCGAGCTGGATTTTACAGAACTAGCACCCGGCGATCTCGCGGTGACTGCGGATGGCCGGCACGTGATGATTTATCTTCGCGACGGGAAATGGATCCAGTCCGATCCCGGACCATTCATGGTCACTATCAGCAAACCGGCAGTGGACCAAAACCCATGGTTCAACTCGCTTGTGACCTTGCACCGGTGGACGCTGTTGGAATGAGATGGCGTCAGTGTCGCGCCCCCCGGATTCAATGCGATGAAATCACATTCCTGATCCGCTGATGGATCTCCTCAGGGATTTCATTTGAGAAGGTAACTTTCCCGGTTGGATCAATCCATATCTCACCTTCCGCGATTCCGGCTTCGGCTGATAGGGATGAAAGATCCCTCAGCAGTCCGCTCATTAACCTGCCTTTCGCCTGATGTGCGGTGCCGCCACGAATCCGGATCGCTGATTCTGCAAACAATCGTGAGATGAATTTCATGCTACTTCTTCCCGATATCGGTGGGATCACCGGGTTCTTGATTCAGGCCGACAGCCACCGTTCTAGCGAGCCAATTTCCAAGTACGCAGACGGGGTGAATCCCCGTTAACCCGCGTCCTGAAGGGAAATCTCGTGCGTTTTCCGGCGGTTTGAAAAAATCCAAGTGCCGATGCCCCGGAAATTCCACCAGCTCTTCCTTGCAGAGATCTCTCCGCCGTGTTCCCTTTGCATCGGGCGAATCTCCTTTGCGTCATGAAAACTCTCTTCAAGCTGCTGCTCCTGGTGATGGTCTGCGAGGCGTGCATGTGCCTCCCGGCTGCGGCCCAGAAATCCAACCGCAGTGACGGTTCATACCGCTCCGGCGGCGCCAGCCAATCCCGCAGCTCCGGCTCATACCGAACTCCCGTCACCCAACGCCAAGTCCAGCGTGCCCTGCCATCGCGGCAAACTTCGTCCCGGCAGCAAGTCGCTCGGCCGGCCTTCCGTCAGTCAGTCGCGCCGCCTCCCCGGCAGACGATCAACCGCGCCCCGCAGGTTTCGCGCAACTCCATGTCGCCGCGCGTCACCGCCAGGCAAACCCCGTCGCCCGCCCGCGGAGCCCAGCTTCCGCAAACCCGCACCGCGACCAATCCGCTTGCCGGGAAATCCACCTACGCCACCAAGCCGCTCGCTCCTCCCGCCAGGACCGGCATTGCCTCGCGAAACGCCACCTCGTCCGGCAAGTCCCTCGTCCTTCCCGGAAATCGCGCCACCCTTTCCGACACCGCGAGAAACGCAAGATCCTCCGTCCCCCGCGTCCGGGATAGCCATCCTCCGGTCGTCCGGCCCGGCCAGAATTCCATCGCCTCCCGCCGTCCGGACGTCGATCGCATCCGCTCGCAGCCGCAGTGGCGCGACAACCGCGTCGCCAACGTCAGCCGGAACTTCCGCAACGGCGCCAACTGGAGCACCCGCTGCCAGGATTGGGGTGCCAGCCCGTGGTGGAACCGCTCCTGCGTCCGCCCGTGGTATCGCGGTTGTTGGAATGGCAATTGGAACCGCTTCTACTACCGCGATTTCCATTGTTACGATCCTTGGTATCGCAGCTACCTCCTGCCCGGCTATGTCCTTTCGGACAATTATTGCCCCGTCGGTTGGGGCCTCATCGGCTGGAGCTTGGGCGGTATGGTTTACGACATCGGCTACGAAACGTATTCCAATCCCTATCCTGCCACCACCCTCGTCACCTCCGGCGGGCTCGATGTAACCTACACCGAGCCGCACTCGCGCATCGTCCCACCGGCCGATGAAACCGCGACCCAGGAAACCACCCGCAACTCCGAGTCCTTCGTCGCCGACTCTCAGACCGCCTTTCGCGCACAAAACTACCTCGTCGCCCTCGAACTCGCCGACAAGGCCATCGCCGCATCCCCCGGCGACGGTGCCCTACACGAATACCGCGCCCTCGTCCTCTTCGCCCTCGGCCGGTATGGCGAAGCCGCAGGAGTGCTCCATCCCGTCATCGCCTCAGGTCCCGGTTGGGACTGGGCCACCATGCGCGGCCTTTACGATTCCTTGGAAACCTACACCAGCCAGATCCGCCGGCTCGAAGCCCACACCCTCGGCAATCCCTCCGCCGCCGACGCCCGTTTCCTCCTCGGTTACCACTACATGGTCTGCGGTCATCTGGACTCCGCCGCCGTGCAATTCGAGTCAGCCGCCAATCTAATCCCTGCCGACAGCGTTTCCCGCCAGCTCGCCAATCTCGCCCGGTTTTCCGTCAAGGACTCCGACAATTCCCTCTCGCCCGGTGTCCGGCCCGCTTCGGCTCCCGTCAAATCGCAGCCTCGGGAAATCGTCCCGCTCGAAAAACTTCAGGGCACGTGGGTCGCCACCCGCGATTCCGGAGCCACCATCACCCTCCGGTTCCTGCCCGACGGCAAATTCACCTGGACCCACCTCAAGGACACCAAATCCACCGAACTCGCCGGGAATTACAGCATCAACGACAACGGCCTCCTCGTCCTCGATTCCGACGACAGCCAGATGGTCGCCGACGTCTCCCTGCCCGCCGAGCGCCAACTCAAGTTCGTCCTCGTAGGCGGCCCCCCGGCCGATCCCGGGCTTGAGTTCAGGAAACCGTGAGCGCGCCGGTTGTCTCTACCCTCAAGTGGCGAAGCGTCATGACTCCATCATTTGTCAGCCGGTCTCACTGGCTTGTTCGGCTCGTCCTCAGTTTGATTGTTTTTCGAAGCTCTAGGATTACCTGTTTCAAGTTCTAGAATTTTGCCGCGCCAAGAATCGTCATCCGCAGTCACCTCAACGAAAAAGACGGCATCATGAAAGTAGATAGCTAGATATCGAACACCGACCTTCACTTCAGCGGCTCCGGTCTTTTCAGATTTCAAAGAACTATGTAGAAAATCTGGTGAGAGTATTCCCCCATTGGATCTTTTATAGGCGTGCTCGTCGGTCACCTTGAAATCGTCACAGGTGTAGGTGAATACCTTATCCTTAGACTTGCCCCTCAATACTTCGACTACCTTTCCTGAGATTAGAAGTTCACGAAACTCAATCCCTCCTTCCTCCTTTGCGGGCTTCCATTCAACTCGGTTAGCGTCGATGACGAGTATATGGTTGCTCAATGCCGAAAGCCTTATCCGATCCTGTGGTGCAATGGTGATCTCGCTAAAGCCGAATACCAATGCTGGTAGCAACATGATCGCGAGGCAGTTGAATATATTCATAGTGTCAGCCGATACATTCGAGTTTCTTCGGCCCCTTATAAGCGTCAATCTGTCGATTCGTCGAGTGAATTGTCTATCGGGGGCGTTACATCGACCTGCCCCGCAGGCTCGCGGAACCCCTCGTTTTGGCCAGACAATTTCCGAGCGGAGAGGTGGAGGTGCGGAAGGTCAAAGAACCGGAAAGGTGATAACAGTTGCTTTCATCCCTGAAGGATTCAAGAAGTTAGCCCGGGGTCGAGGAGCGCTGGCGACGAACAGCCCGGGATTATTCGCCACCCAATGATTCGCACCCCGGCAGGGGTGCTGGTAACAGCGGAGGTGCCTCCGAATGAGCCGCCGCTTCTGCGACCCCTGCCGGGGTCGAATGGCGGTGGGATGGACCGACCCGGGGTGGTCGCTTCGCTCGACCCCGGGCTAATTTCCATGATCCCTCCGGGATCGAGAGGGATCCGCGAGAAACGAACTCCGATCGATGATCGATGAGTGTTTCTTCCGCAAAGAAGGGCGATATCCGATCGCCCATGCAGTTGTGAAGCCGCTGGAAATCGATTTGTCTCACCTCATCGGCCCGTCATTGGCTTCGGCGGACAGATTCCGCCGCTCCTTGGGAACATGAAGATTCGAGGCCAGCGGCGGAAGAGTGTTCATCCACGCTGTCGCGGGATCAACACAAGAGGCGAAATAAATTTCGCGGTCCGTCAGATCACTTCGGGATCTCGTTGAGGGTGTAGTAGGCGTCCGGGTGCCAGAGATTCTGGCTGGAGGCGGATCTGACGCCCTTGGCGGCGAGGTGGTGGACATGGCCGCGGACGAGGCCGTTGATCTTGAGGCGCACGGATTTCTTGTCGGGTGAGACGGTGGCGGCGGTGATTTTAGGGACTTCCTTGTCGACTTCGGGCGAGCCATACTCGGAGCGATAGACGTAAGTCCACGCCTCCATGGCATAAGACCCGGGTTGGCCGGCGGTGGAGGGATCGACGGGCTCGGTGAAGGTGAGTTCGAAGCCGTCCTTGAGCGCCGACATGGTGTGGATCTCGAAGGGAGTCCTGCCGGTCCAGCGGACGCGCTCGAAGGTGAAAGGCTTGTTGCCGCTGGACGCCCAGCCGCGGTTGGTGCCGCCGATGAAGATTTCGCCCGTGGATGCCTGGCGGATCGGAACGATGCCGGCTTCAAAGCCACTGAGGAAATGGTAAACGGCTCCCTGATAGATGCCGTTGACTTTTTCCAGCGTGACGCGCTGGACCTCGCTCTTGGTCTGCTCGCCGACGTAGAGCTGCTTGTCCCACGGGCCGAATTTGCCAGAGGTGGTGTCTGCAACGATGCCGGTGGGCGATTGTCCGACTTTGGCATGGGGGAAGATGACCGCGGGCGGGATGAATTCCTTGATGCGCTCCCGCTCGGTGAGGATGCGGGAGATGTCCGTGGGCTCGACAGGGCGGGGGCCCATGTTCGGGGCGAGGTTGTAAAACTTGTTGCCGGAGGGGTTGCCTTGGAAAGAGCCGGGCTTGAGCCACTTGAGGGAGGACGAGCCGTTCCAGGTGCCTTGGTTTTCGGTGTAAAAGGCGTCGCCTTCGGCATTGAAGCCGATGCCGCCGGGCGAACGGATGCCCGAGGCGGTCGGGATCATTTTGCCATCAGGAGTGATGCGGACGCACCAGCCGCGCCACGGGACGTCGGCGTTGAAAGAGCCGGTGAGGCAGAGTGCCACCCAGATGTCTCCATTTTTGTCGGGTTCGGAACCGAAGGCGTATTCGTGGTAGTCGCCTTTGATGGACCAGTCGGAGTTGATGGTCTCGAAGGTGTCGGCGAGGCCGTCGCCAACGGAGTCCTTGATTCGGGAGACTTCCGGGCGCTGGGTGAGATATAGCCAGCCGTCTCTCCAGAACATGCCGAATGGTTCGTGCAGACCTTGAGCGAATTTGTGCCAGGTGACCTTCGAGAGGTCGGCGCCGTAGGCTCCGGTGCAGATCCAAAGGTCGCCGCGGCGGGTTGTGACGGCGATTTTCTGGTCCGGCATGAGCGCGATGGAACCGATTTCCATGATCTCGCCCGGAGGCAGGGGGATCTCCTCACGGGTGTAGAAGTCGGATTGTTTCTGCGCCAATGCGGCGGCGGAGAGACTGAGGAAAAATGCGAGAGAGCGGGAAAAAAACATGGGTTTGAAGGCGAAGGGGACGGACCGCGGAGTCATGAGCGTGGAAGTGGGAGGGTTTTTCACTTCCAGCGATAGGTTAGGGTGGCGCTTTTCCCGGGGGCGAGTTTCAGGTAGAGCTTGCCGTCGTGGATTTCTGGGATGGCGGCGTCATGGGTCAGCACCAGGGAGTCACCGATGTTGAATCCTTTGTCACCGGACCTGCTGACGGGAACCTGATCCACCAGCAGGATCCGGACAGGCGCTCCTTCGCCATTGACGGCGAGGGTGCGGACGAAGGTGGCCGGGGAATCGGTGGCACCGGGTTTCCACGAGTCGAGGAGGAACTGGGAGCCGAGCTGGACGGAAAAGGTCGGGTTTCCCGCAGGATCGAGCTTGTAACCGCGGAAGCGGGCTTCCGGCGGCAGCACGCGGGTGGCGGTGAGTTTTGCGACGTTTTCTCCGGCGGGCGGTTGGCTGCCCTGACCGCGTTCGATCCAGTGGCGCGAGCCGTCCATGAAAGCACCGGTCCAGATCAACTCCGGGGCCAGATTGTCAGCGGAGTAGGCGAGATTCACACCGCCGGGGAATCCGACACCGATCGCGCGCGGGGTGGTGCCGGCGATGAAGTTCCGATAAATGGCGGTGCGGGCGGATTCCGGCAGGACGGGGATGGGATCGCGTGGTGGACCGCCGCGGCCGCGGCCCTGCGGCGGGGCATCGGAGAGGTTCTTCCAGTTGGGGATGCCCGGTCCCCGCCAGGCGACGGAAATGCCTTGCTGGCCCGTGCCTTCGAAATATTCGACGCGGAGCTTGTGGACGCCGGCGCTGAGGTTGGTCCGGCCTTGCTTGATACGGCTGCCATCCATGGCGCCGATACCGTCCACTTTCAAAATCTCTTTGCCGTCCACCAGGATTCGCACGCCGTCATCCGCATCCGCCCGGAAGGTGAATTCGCCGGCTTCAGGGGCGGTGATCTCACCTTCCCAGACGATGCCGAATTGCTCGTTGAGGCCTGAGCGCCGGAGGCTCAGCAGGCCATCGTGCTCTTCTTCGATGCTTTCCGGCTCGAGTTTGGAGAAATCCGGCAGGGCCAGCCAATCGCCTTTATAAACCCGCGAAATGAGGTGGTTGATGGGAGGCGGTGGCTTGGGAAGCGGGTGGAGCTTGAGAAGCTCTTCCGCGGTCCACATGGTCTTGCGGTCGCTGGCATCACGGGTGGCCTTGACGAATTCCGTGGTGACGGCGGTTTCCTTGTTTCCCCATGATGAGCGGACATGCGTGAGGATGGCGGCGATCTGGTCGTCCGGGAGCACGCCGCCTTGCGGAGGCATTTCGAGATTGAAGGTGCGGCCGTTGACCTCCACCGGGCCGTGGAGTCCGTGGAGGACAATCTTCACCGCGCGGGTGGCGTCGCCCATCACCCACGGGCTCTCGGCGAGGGGCGGGAATGTGCCGCCGGTCGCGCCCTTCCCGTCGGGTCCGTGGCAAGCGGAGCAATAGAGGGTATAGAGCTGGCCACCCTCTTGGGCAAAAACGGGGAGCGCGAGGGCGGAGAAAAGTGGAATGATGAAGCGGAACATGACGGGTTTCTACGGCTCAGATTCACGGAAATACGCGGCAGGGGAAGGAGATTCTGCCGCGAACTGCGTCAGACTCTTGATGAATTGCGACGTTTTGGTGCGAGTTCCCCCGTCTGGGGGAGTTATTCCACGGGTTTCCGGGAAGTGGCGTAGTATCTCCGCAAGCCTTCGGCGAGGCCGTCGGCATATTCGCGGAAGATAGAGGGTTGCATTTTCCCGGCGATTTCGCGGAATCCCTCATAATCACCGGCTTGGATGCGGGCATGGTCAGTTGTGGAATTCATGACATAAGGCTCCATGAAAATGACAGGGCAGTCGTAAAGGCGGTTGGCAAGGAGGTTGCGGACCCAGAGATAAGGCTGATTTGCGATGGGCAGGACGCTTTTGGAATCAGGCGGATAGAGGTAGGGAGGCAGGCCGCTGATTTCGGCAAAGGTGGCGGCGACAGTGGCCCCCACGAGTGCTTCTTCCTGATGGTTGCCCTGGAGGATTTTTTGAAGGAGGGCGAAACGTTGGTCGGCGAGGAGGACTTCCTCGTCGTTGTAAGCTCCATTCAGGAGAAGATGGAGGTGGGTGCGGTCGATGAGGGTGGGGTTGCTCGGGTCGCCCCAGGCTTCGGCATTGAAGTGGAGGCAGAGAACTAGGTCGGGCTTGAGGGTTTGGTTGACGAGATCGGCGCGAGCACGAATTTCCGCGGTGCGGTAGAAGAGGCGCTCGGCGAGTCTTTGATGGGCAGCGGGCGTGGCATCCGGGGCACTGGATTCCAGGGCGAGCGAACTGAGGTCGTCTGGGCGGAGCGAGGTGACGGGTTCGGGTTTGTCACGGACGAGGGAAACGGTCGCCCCGAGGGCTTCGAGACGGGTTCTCAGGAGATTTGCAACGTGGAGCGTCATGTCTCCCTCGCAAACCGGCGTGCCTTCGCCGACGACGAGCCAGCGTTCCTCGATTTTCGCCCATGCGCCACCGATGTGACCGGGATCAATGGCGATTCTGAGCCCGGCAAGCGGCTTGTCCGGAGTGGTCTGCGGCAGCTCGGCAGCAGTGCGCCAGCGGCGGGGTGGGGTGGTCGCGGATGGTGCAAATCGGAGGTGGAAAATTTCGTCGGTCGGGGCGTTGCCTGTCCTGATGCGGGCTTCGGACACGTCGATTTCAATACAGGATTGCCACGCGTTGCCGGTGGTGAAAACGGTGGTGAGCAGCCTCTCGAATTCCTCGCGGGTGATGGTGTTTTGATAGATCTCCAGTGACTTCCAATCTGGTGGGGCGGCGAGCAGGGAAAGCGCGCGGGCTGCCGGTGCGGGCTTCGGTGGTGCGGGTGGCTTGCTCCGTGGGACCAGCAAGGAAACAGCCGCTAGCAAGATGGCGGAGAGAATGAAAAGCGGTAGGTAGCGCTTGGCGATTAAGCTCATTCAGGAAATAGGATTGTCGGGGAGCGGGTGAAGGTGGAGATTTCCGGAGAGGCGAGGGACTTTCGCCTGATCATCCACTCTTATGCCAGCGATTCGCATTCTATTTCTCGGTGACGTGGTCGGAGAGCCCGGCCGCAAGGCGGTCATCGAGCAACTGCCGCTCCTTAAACTGTCGGAAGGCCTCGATTTTTGCATCGTGAACGGAGAAAATTCCGCGGGCGGGAAGGGGATCACGCCGAAGATCGCGATCGATCTGCTTCGGGCCGGTGCGGCGGTGATCACTACCGGCGACCACGTGTGGGATCAACAGGAGATTGTCGACTATTTCCCAACGGAGCCGAGGCTGCTGCGGCCGTTGAATTACCCGGAAGGCACGCCTGGCGCGGGCAGCGTGGTCCTGGAAACCGCGAAAGGCCGGGTCGGGGTGATTCAGGTGCAGGGACGTTCGTTCATCCAACCGCCCCTGGAAAATCCGTATCTCGCGGTGGAAAAGGAAGTCGAACGGCTGCGCGCGGACGGGGTGACGACGATTGTGGTGGATATCCACGCCGAGACGACCAGCGAAAAAATCGCGATGGGGCGGATGCTCGACGGGCAGGTTTCACTGGTAGTCGGCACTCACACCCACGTGCAGACGGCGGACGAAAGCATCTTTCCCGGAGGGACCGGCTATTTGACGGACGCAGGCATGTGCGGACCCGAGGAATCCGTACTGGGGCGGAGCATCGAGTCCGTGGTCTGGCGCTTCAAATCAGGGATGCCGACCCGCTTCCCGATCGCCAAAGGTCCGGTTAGAATGTGCGGCGTGATTGTGGATGTGGATGTGGAAAATGGCACCTGTCTGGCCATCCGCAGATTCTCGATGATGGTGTCGGTAGAGACTGCTTCGACCCCGTAAGCCATACATTTTCAGGGGATTTCGATCAATTTTCTTTTCATTGAGATTTTTTTTGACAGAGTGACCGGCTTTGTTACTGTCCCGCCGCTCTTCCCCACAGCAAGTCAGGGGTGCCGCGTCTAGTCTCGTCAAACGGGATCGGCCGCGGTGTTTTTGTCGGGTTGAAGGTGGAGCACTACATGTCAGATTGCTCGCGTAGCTCAGGGGTAGAGCGCATCCTTGGTAAGGATGAGGTCGGGGGTTCAATTCCCCCCGCGAGCTCCAGGGCAACTTTGAAAAATCTCAACCGTTTCAAGCAGAACAACAACCACCATGGCTAAAGAATCATTCCAGCGCAACAAGCCGCACGTTAACATCGGAACTATCGGTCACGTTGACCACGGCAAGACCACCCTCACTGCGGCAATCACCAACACGCTTGCTGAAAAGGGACTTGCCCAAAAGAAGAGCTACGCGGACATCGACGCGGCTCCCGAAGAGCGCGAGCGCGGTATCACGATCAACACCGCCCACGTGGAATATGAGACCACCAAGCGCCACTATGCGCACGTCGACTGCCCCGGCCACGCCGACTATGTGAAAAACATGATCACCGGTGCCGCTCAAATGGACGGTGGTATTCTGGTTGTTTCCGCTGCTGACGGCCCGATGCCACAGACCCGCGAGCACATCCTGCTTGCCCGCCAGGTCGGCGTTCCCGCTCTCGTTGTTTTCATGAACAAGGTTGACCTTGTGGACGACGAAGAACTCCTCGAACTCGTCGAAATGGAAGTCCGTGACCTCCTTTCCATGTATGAATTCCCAGGCGACGACATCCCGATCGTCAAGGGTTCGGCCAAGGCCGCCCTTGAAGGCGATGCCGCCCAGATGGAA
>JBGSOI010000081.1:0-3891 GCA_041739215.1 Akkermansiaceae bacterium | reverse complement strand
AAGAAGATCAAGGTGAAGCCCGAGGTCATGATCCCGCTCGTCGGATTCAAGAAGGAGTTCGATCTCCAGGCGGAAATCGTTCACCGCGTCGCCAAGGAAGTCATGGCCGAGAAGAAGATCAAGTTCGACTATCAGGTCGGCACCATGATCGAAGTCCCGCGCGGTGCCCTCACCGCCGACCAGATCGCCGAAAACGCGGAGTTCTTCAGCTTCGGCACCAACGACCTCACCCAGACCGCGCTCGGCATCAGCCGTGACGACATGGGCGCGTTCCTGCTGCCATACGTGGAAAACGATGTGTTCGCCAAGAACCCGTTCGCCACGCTCGACACCGTGGGCGTCGGCCAGCTCATCGAAACCGCCGTGGCCAAGGGCCGCCAGACCCGTCCGGACATCAAGCTCGGGATCTGCGGCGAACACGGTGGCGACCCCGATTCCGTGGTGTTCTGCCACAACGTCGGCCTCGCTTACGTTTCGTGCTCGCCCTACCGCGTGCCGGTCGCCCGTCTCGCCGCCGCCCAGGCCGCGATCATGGAAAAGCGCGCTGCGAAAAGGAAGTAAGCTCCTCTCGTTCTAACGAACGATTCCAAGCCGCCCCGGGAAACCGGGGCGGCTTTTTTGATCGAACATCGCCTGCGCCGCAGCAAAACGGCAGAGCCCGAACCTCGGCAACCTGCCATCCGCCGGTTCATTCAATCCCGATCCCAAACCCATGCCCGGAGTTCCAATCAGGATGCTGTTCCTCTTGCTGAGCCTGTCAGCCAGAGAAATTGCCTCTGGCAACAACTGGATGACCTGGCGTCCGGTGCCACCCGGTCCTTCGCGGCCGTCTTCAATTCCTGTGTCGCCCAAATCCCGGCGAAATGGCTGAGTCTATCCGGTTTCCCCGGGTTTCCAAGCCATCGGGCGTGGTCTCCCATCACACCTCGCTGCCCAGAACCATCAGGCTGATGAAGCCGGCGAACAATCCAATCAGGATCAGCCATCTCCACCAGGCCACCGTCTGATGGGTGACGGTGAAACCACCTTCCTGATCCCATGAGGTGATGCCGTTGTTAGACAGACGGCTGTAGGATGTGATGCCGGTGATCAAAGCGACGAACGGAATTCCCAATCCTTGTCCCCGGATCCAGACCGAAACTGTCCTGCGCAGGCCCCTGATGTAGCTTGGCTTGGTGCCGTCGTTGTTTCTCACCCGCACCCGGAGCAGCGCTTTGAACGGCGTCGTGCCGACGACGGCCAACATCGCGGGTTCGACGAGATTGTAAAACAGCAGGGCGATGATCCCGAGGAGCGTGTCGTTCATCTCCTCGATCCCAGGCCAGATCGCGATGGCGATGCCTCCGAAAACCATGGCGTACAGCAGAAAGTCGAAGGATCTGGCCCAGTATCTAACCCATGGCCGCACTTGCGAACCCGAGGGGGTGTAGCCGCTCCAGTCGATCCCCTCCACCGGGTCCGAGGTGGGGGACGCGTATGGGGAAATCCGGAACTCGCTGATAGAACCTGCGGGTTTCCAATCCGCCATCCCTTCCGACCAGACCAGGGTGTCGGGTTGGATCTTGTGGGTCGCCAGCAGGGATCTGATTTCCTCCGCGGTCACCGGGCCGCGCTGTTGGCCTGAATCGTTGAAATGCCATTGCTCCATACGGGCGATTGTCTTCAGAAATCCGGATCCCGCCAGCTTCGCGTGCGGGTGTCGGAAAATATCAGAAAGCTCAATAGCTGACCCGATCAAGTCGCGTGGAAACCACCACCACGGCGGCACATTCCTGGAAAAACCTTGCGGAACTCGCTGGCGGACCGGTGAAAAGATGGTTAGCCTCGGTTCAGTAAATGACATCAGATCCCACCACCAAGCGTTTCAAACTCGAACCCCTGCTGGGCGGGCTGGCGTTGCTGTTGTTGTTGTTCGGGTGCTTTTTCGTGTTGCGCCCTTTCATGACGGCGCTGATGTGGGCGATGATTCTGGCGTATTCGCTGCATCCGCTGCAGCGCAGTTTCACCCGTTGGTTCCGTGGCTCGCGGACCCTGGCGGCTTGTTTCGTGACCTTGACGATGACGATCATCCTGGCGGGACCGATCGTACTGATAGGTTTCAGCATCGCCCAGGACGGCAAGGATCTGGCCGCGGCGACCCGCAAGTGGTTCATGGCCGCGCCCGAGCAGGCACCGAACTGGATCATCCAGATGCCGGTGGTGGGCGATCAAATGGCGAACTACTGGTCGAGTTTCGCGGAAGACCGGAACCGCTGGTTGGACCAACTCGACAAAGAGGTGAAGGCCCCGCCACCACGGGCGAGGATCGTGGTCGAGAGCGGAGACGGTTTGATCATGAGAGACGCGCCGCCGGAGTTGGCCGGTGAGACGGACCTCAAAGAAGGGGAAGAGGACACGAGGCCGGCCTCGCACAAGTCGGTGGTTTTGTTAGGGCAGTTTCTGGTTTGGGCGCGGGAATGGCTGCTGTCGGTGGGACTCGCGGTCACGAAAGGGGTGACGCAGGTGCTGGTGAGCGCGTTCCTGGCGTTTTTCCTGCTGCGGGACGCACCGGTTCTATCAGAACGTCTGGCGGTGGCGGCGGACCGGCTGGCAGGCGTGCGGGGCCGGCATTTGATCAAAGTGGCCGGCGACACGGTGCGCGGGGTGATTTACGGGATCCTCGGGACGGCCCTCGCGCAGGCCTTGGTGGCGGGGCTGGGGTTCTGGATCGCAGGGGTGCCGGGAGCGGTGTTGCTATCGGTGCTGACGTTCTTTGTGGCGGTGATTCCGTTCGGTCCGCCGATGATCTGGCTGCCCGCGTCGTTGTATTTGTTTGCCCAGCATGAACCGGGGTGGGGGATCTTCATGTTGCTGTGGGGCGGACTGGGAATCAGCAGTGTTGACAACTTTTTGCGTCCCTATCTGATCAGCCAAGGCAGCAAGATGCCCTTCGTGCTGATCTTCTGCGGGGTCATCGGCGGGGCGCTGGCGTTCGGGCTGGTGGGGGTTTTCCTAGGACCGACGCTGCTGGCAGTGGCGTTCCGCCTGATCGAAGAATGGTCGTCCAAACCGGATGAGCCGGAGTGGGCCAGGATTTTCGAGGGCAGTTCGGAGTTGCGCGGCGGTGCGGTATCGGCCACACCGCTGCATGGCGGCGAGTCCCTCGGTGTTAGGTAAGGTCCTGGAAGTCTTCGAGCGGAATTTCCGCGATCGGGGTGAACTGGGCGCGTCCATCAGTGTCTGGTGGGACGGAGTCGAGTTGATTTCCGAAGGCCACGGCTGGTGCGAGCGCGAGCAGCTCCGGGCGTGGACGGACCGGACGCTGGTGCCCGTGTATTCCGCCACCAAGGTGCCGGCGGCGGCGAGCTTGCTGCTGGCGCTGGAGAGCAAGGGGCTTTCCGCAGAGACGACGGTGTGCGAGGTCTGGCCGGGGTTTCCGGTGGCTGCCGCGCGATTTTCCCATCTGCTGTCCCACCAATGCGGGTTGGCCGTGCTCGATCACAAAGCGAGCGTCTTTGATCATGCCGAGGTGGTGGCGGCCATCGAGGAGCAGGTTCCGGCGTGGGACTTGGGGCGAGGTCATGGCTATCATCCGCGGACCTTCGGGACCCTGTTGGACGAGCCGGTGCGCCGTCTAACCGGCCTGACGCTCGGCAGCTTCTGGCGGGAGGAAATCGCGGCTCCGCTCGGCTTGGATTTCTGGATCGGCCTGCCGGAGAGCGAGTGGCCGCGGGTCGCCCGGCTCTATCCGGGGAAGGCTGGCAAGGACGATCTGGCGGACGCGTTTTACAAACAACTCACCACCTCAGGCACCTTCACCCGACGGGCGTTCTCGTCGCCGCGCGGGCTGCACGCGATTCACGAAATGAACGAGCCGCGCGCGTGGTCCGCCGGCCTGCCCGCGCTCGGCGG
>JBGSOI010000205.1:0-5146 GCA_041739215.1 Akkermansiaceae bacterium | reverse complement strand
CCACACGATGCAGGAACTCGTCGCCCACCGCGCCCAAGCGGTGGAACTCCGCGCCCAAGCCGTCCGCGACGGCTACGTGCCGATGCGTGAATACGGCTGGTGCAAGGTGATGAAGGGCGAAACCACCATCGAGGAAGTCATTTCGGTCACCTCCTCCGACATCGGCGGCGGGGAATAGAGAACGTCGAACAAAGAACGCCCGATATTGTTCGGCGGAAAAATTATTTCCATGAGAATACTCAGCCTCCTCGCTCCAATTCTGTTCGTGATCTCCGCACAGGCCGGCGATCTCTCCAAGCTTGTTCTACCTGCCAAGACCTTTGGCCCCGACTGGGAGCTGACTCAACCCAATCTATTGGGAAATGCAGCAGCACCGAACTACATCAATCGGAAATTGCCACACCAACCTGTCGTGATGGTGAACATCATCGACTTTAAGACTGCTAAGGACGCTAAGGCTCAGTGGGAGAAAAAGTTCGGCGGCCCGGAGGCTGCGGCACTTGTCAAGAAGGTCGAAGGGATGGCTGATGCCTACGAAAACGTTCCGCCGCCCGAGATGAAGCAGTCCCTCCATCTGAAGCGGTTCATGTTGATCGGCCACTATTGGCTTACAATCGAGCAAGTCGGCGACAAGGATGAACGAAAAGTCTTCATTGAGGAATACTACACGCATATAAAGAAGAACGCAGAGGTCGTCGCTCCTAACGGGCCATAAGCCTTTCAATCTGTTTCCATTTTCCTTTCAACCACTCCCGAAGAAGCACTCAAACTAACATTGAAGTGAAGAGTTTGAATCACTCTCTTTGCTGCTAACTGATCACTCGGCACTCTCTCCACCATGCCCCTCTTCGCCTACAAAGCCCTCTCCGCCAACGGCGCCGTCACCACCGGTGAAATCGATGCCGCGGACCGCCCGGAAGCCTTGCGCGTGCTCGACAAAAAGGGGCTCCAACCGGTCAATCTCAAGGAAACCGCCGCCGCTGCGTCCAATAAGAAGACCACCGGCAATGCCAACGCGAAGGCCAAAGCCGAGGAAAACAACCGCTCAAAGGCCAAGGCCGAAACCGATGAAAAACCCATCCCCGATGGCCCGATCAAACTGAAGCGCCAGGAAGTCGTCCTCTTCACAGAAGAACTCTCCGACATGCTCAGCGCCGGTCTCCAGTTGGAGCCTGCGCTCAAGTCGATGGAAAACCGCCAGGAACTCGGCAACCTCAAGGCCGTTTCCTTCAAAATCCGCCAGATTGTCCGCGACGGCGTCAATTTCTCCGTCGCTCTGAAAAAAGTCAGCCCCAGCTTCGGCCCGCTGTATTGCTCGCTCGCCGCCGCCGGCGAGGCCTCCGGTGCGCTCGACGACATCCTCAAACGCCAGGCCCACTACCTCAAGACCCTCGCCGAGCTTCAGGCCCGCCTCATCCTCGCGATGATCTATCCGGCTTTCCTCGTCCTCGCCGGCATCGGGGTTTCCATTGTTTTCGTCACCACCCTCATCCCCCAGCTCACCGACCTTATCGAGAGCAGCGGCGGGAAAATTCCGCTCGGTGCGGCCATCCTAATCGGTATCTCGGACTTCCTCACCAAGTGGTGGATCGTCATCATTCTAACGATCGTCGCCGCCTTCATCTTCTTCAAGGCCTGGAAGGACAACGAGGCCAACAAGCCCGCCTGGGACCGGATGAAACTCAAATTGCCGATGGTCGGTCCGGTCATCACCAGCCGGTTCTACGTCCAGTTTCTCGAAACCATGGCCAATCTCGTCGGCAACGGCCTGCCGCTCCTTCGAGCGCTTGAACTCTCCCGCGACGCCACCCAGAACCGCTCCCTGCGCTCTGCTCTCGACCAGGTCATCGCCCAGGTCGGTGACGGGCGTTCTTTCTCCAAGGCACTCATCCGCAACGGCACTTTTCCCCCCCTGCTCATCGACATGATTTCCGTCGGCGAGCAAACCGGTAAAATCGACCAGTCCCTCCGCCGTGCCGCCGAGCGTTACGACAAGGAACTCGACAAGGATCTCCAACGGATCATGGCCCTCGTCATGCCCACCGTGCTCATCATCATGGCGGGCCTTATCGGCACCATGGCCTACCTGATGATCACTTCGATCTTCCAGACGATTTCCAACATCAACTGAGGCGGGCGCCTCCGTGGAAATCATCCGGTGCTCGTGGCTGAGTTCGCACCGCGCACTCGTCGGCTAAAATGCTGAATTGGTTGCTCGCAAAAGGTGAAAATCGAGTTCATGTTATCCGATCACAGGACCAATCCATCTGGCCGTCCGACCCTTCTCTCCCCGCAAATCCCTGAACCGATGAGCGAAAACCCTATCAACTCCCAATCCCTTCACCCCGACCCTTGCTGGTTGGCCGGTGTCCGTTACCCGAGTGGCACCGAAATCTGGTGCGCCTACCGCGGCGGTGAACCTGCGTGGACTCCCGACCGCAAACTTGCCGCCACCTACTCGTCCCAGCCTGCCGCAGCGATGGCGGCCCGCCTCCTGACCGACGGCGACGCCGTCCCTTTCTGGACTCCCTACGAACCCGTGGACTCCCGCCGTTAGCCTCAAGGCATCAGCCAGAACCACATCTCGAAATCGCCGCCTCTGCGGCGGTCGCCGCTGGCCAGCTTGGGATCGATCAGGCCTTGCAGCTCGTTCGGGTGTTGGGCGCGGCTCACCATCCACGCGTCGCCATCCAGCCAGCCGGCGGGACCGCTGCTCTTGAGCTTGGCCGCCGTGGTTTGACGCCAGATGAAATTGCCCTTCAGGGTCAGTCTGATGAGCAGGCGACCTGCCTGACTGTCCACATAGCGGGCAAGAAAACGGAGAGTCTGCTCCGCTGGCCGGATCACGATGTTGTTTTCCTTGGCCTCCACCGCGACGCGCAGAACCAAGGGCCGGAACCCGACAAAAAACTCCGACAACTGGGAATCTCCCGTCCCTCCGACATCGGAGAGTTCGGACCGCAGGAAGGGATAAGGCAGATCCACGGTTAGAAAACAAGCCGGGTTCGGATGCACGCCGCCTTCACGGGGAAAGCGCGGGTCGTTCACGGTGGCCGGGTGCAACGGGCCATCCAGCTCCACGACGATACCCTTGGCAAAAATGGCGGAGTTGGTTTCGCCGTTGTTAGGCAGAACCGGATCATTGCCGCCCGGCAAATGCACGGCGACGACATGCAACGCACCGGGGTCCTCATCGGTGCTAACAGATCCGCCGCGGAGGTTGGCGGTGAAACAAACCTCGCGCGGACCTTCCGGCGGATGTCCCGCGAAATCGGCGACCGTCGCGACGGCTTCGAAGGTGCCTTCAAGCGCCGGCTTCGGCAACTGCCAGAACGCCTCCGCGATCCCGTCGCCGTCGGTGATGGCTTTCACCTCGATCACAAACGGATCGGTGCGCTTGAGCGCGAAATTTCCCTGCGCGTGCTTGTTTCCCGCAGCGTCGGTGACTTCCCGGGCTTTGAAAACCACCGCGGCTCCCTTCACCGGGCCACAGGTGCTGATGACGGCGACTCGCAGTGTTAGAGGGAGGATTTCCCCGGAGAACCCGTCCTGCCCGTCGCCGCCGACGGCGGAAACGCGGGCGGCGGCGGCAAGCGTCGAGATCGCGTCTTGAACCGTTAGCGCTTTGGCCAGGCCCTTGCATTTTCCAGGATCGTACGCGACCTCGCGGGCGACGCTGAGAGTCGCGTTGTAAATGATCGCCGGACGCACCGGCTGGCCGCCCGCGTCCAACAATTCCGCGCGCACCTGCTGGCTGTAGTTGGATGCATCGAGATGGAAATCGCAAGGCGCGTGCCCGAGACCGTCGATCGGAATCAGCACGCTCGCCTGCGACGGAGCCGTGCCCACCGCGCTGACCTGCCCGCCGCCGGTGATGACCGTGAAGCGCACGTTGCGCGGGCCTTCCGCGCAATGCGGGTTGGCGATTCCGGCGATCAACGGCTGCGGCAGTTTGTTCAAGGGCGCGCGCGGCATCACTTCCTGGCCGTCGCCGCTCAGATAGAACAAGCGCGGCACACCGGTCAGCGAAGGCCACAGGCAGCGGCAATCGATGAACACCGGATCGGCGGTGCTAACAGTCACGAATCCCAACCGGCAATAATGATGCAGCGTCCCCCGCGGCCCGAGCGAGTCCGGCGTGCCGGGCACTGTCTGCGGCCACTCGATAGCTCCCGCTTGCGCACCAGGCGCGGAGGTCCGCGCCGGGATCTGCCAGAAATCGCCCGGACGCGCGACGTTGGTGTCGGCGAACCGCACTTGAATTCCCGCTTCCAGATCGAGCCAGGGCGCTTGGATGTTCGCCGTACCCTCCCACCGCCGCACCCGCGGATGCAGGGCCGCGACCGAAGCTGTTAGAATGGCTGGCGCGGCTTTCAGCGTGATGGTGAGGTCGCCCTCATCCACGTCGTCCACTTCGATGAGGTCGCCATGGCGGCCCGCCAGTTCGATCAAGTCATCGGTTAGTTCCACAAAATCCCCCTTGCGGATGCCGAGTTTGTCATCGCGACCGAGGCTGGCGACCGTAAGCCGCTTCTGTGCGACATCCACCGCCTTGAGCGGCACTTCGATGCTGGCATTCTCACGCGACCATTTCCACACACCGGCCTTGCCCACTCCGGCCGCCTGATCGCCGGCCACCAGACTGTGGATTTCCACCCGATAGAGTTGGTTCTCCAGACTCTTGTAGCCGCTGCCCTCCGCCATTTGGCAGGGATCATCCGCACCCGGCACCGGCTGCGTGCGAGCCTGCAAGCGGATGGTGGATGCCGCGGTGCGTGCGGTGAAATCCGCAATGACACTCCCGCAATCCGGCGTGCCACCGACCGGCAACGTCCGCGCCTGCCAGACGTTCTTCACCCGCGTGGTCGTGTCCACGCCACCCAACGCCGTCTCTAGCAGCAGCGGATTGTCGAGAAACGTCAGGTGCCGCTGCCACACGTCCAGATAGACCAGGTGCTGGCCCGCGGGTAGCGCCGGCAATCCTGGCAGATCCGGTTGCTGGCGGTAGCTAACCGGCTGCTCCAGCTCGCACTGGATGCCATCGACATAATAGCGGCCCGCCGATAGCAGGAAATCGCCCGGCTGCCCCGCGATGGCGCTCAAGCCGAAGGCCGCGCTGTCCGCCGGCCCGCCGCAATCGCCCGCG
>JBGSOI010000183.1:0-32507 GCA_041739215.1 Akkermansiaceae bacterium | reverse complement strand
GGGCACGGCCATCGCCACCGCGGCGATGCGCGCGCTGCCGCTCGGTTTCCCGAAGCTGATGGTCTCCACCCTGGCGGCGGGCAACACCGCGCCTTACCTCGGCACCAAGGACATCGTCATGATGCCCAGCATCGCCGATGTGGCCGGGCTCAACCGTCTATCAAGACTCATCTTCTCACGGGCCGCCGGCGCGATCTGCGGGATGGTCGAAGCGGAAATCGAGAAGGACGGAGCGCGACCGTTGGTGGTCGCGAGCATGTTCGGCAACACCACCGCCTGCGTCACCGAGGCGAAACGGATCATCGAGGAGGCCGGTTACGAAGTGCTCGTCTTCGCCGCCACCGGTGCCGGCGGCAGGTCGATGGAAGCGCTGATAGAAAGCGGCATCGTCGCCGGAGTCCTCGATCTAACGACCACCGAATGGGCGGACGAACTCGTCGGCGGTGTCCTGAATGCCGGACCGGACCGAATGGATGCTGCTGCCAAAGCGAAGATCCCCGCGGTGATCGCGCCGGGATGCCTCGACATGGTGAACTTTGGCGAACGCGACTCGATTCCCGCTAAATTCGCGGACCGGAATTTCTACATCCACAACCCCCAGGTCACGCTGATGCGGACCACCCCGGACGAGTGCGCCGAACTCGGCCGCATCATCGTTAACAAGGTCAACCGCTACGAGGCCCCCGCCGCGATCATGATTCCGAACAAGGCCATCAGCGTGATTAGCGCGGCTGGCCAACCGTTTCACGATCCCTCCGCGGATGAAGCGCTGTTCGCAGCCATTCGCGGAATCTCGAAGGTGCCCGTCGAAGAGTTCGATGAGGAAATCAACAGCCCGGCGTTCGCGCGGGCATGCGCGGAAAAGCTATTGGCGTTGATGAATTCCACTCCGAAAGTCATACCCTGATGCGTCATTCCCCCAGCATTTCCGGACTCAAAGGCTGCCTGATGCTGGCGGGACTGACCGTCGCGCAGGCTTCGGCCCAATCGCCGGAATTGTTGCCGGAGATGATGGTGTTGGCGGCCCGCCAGACCAACCCGGATGCACCCATGGCGGAATGGAATCGCGAGGATCTGCGGCAGGCCGCGCCGCGGACCATCGACGAGATGCTCGCGCGCGAGCCTTCGTTTTCGCTCTATCGGCGGCAGACCTCGATGTTCGGCAACCCGACCTCGGCTGGTGTCAGCCTTCGCAACACCGGCGCGACCGCCGCCTCCCGGACCTTGGTCCTGCTGGACGGCATCCCGCAGAACGACCCGTTCGGCGGCTGGGTCTATTGGGCCCGCTACGATCCGGCGGCGCTGGATTCCATCCGCATCGTTCCTTCCGCGCGCGCGGCGGTGTGGGGAAACCAAAGTCCCGCGGGCGTGATCCAAATGAATGGCCACACGCCCTTCGAGGAACTGCACGTCTTGAAAATCGGTGGCGGCAGCCAAGGCACGATCAGCGGTTCGACCTTCCATCAGATGACCAATGCGGACAAGACGCTGGCGGTTTCTCTATCCGCCTTCGGCCTGCACTCGGATGGATTTTACGTGGTCGGCCCATCGCAGCGCGGCCCCATCGACCGGAAGCTCGAAACCGAGTTTTACGGTGGGGATCTTAAATTCGTGTGGCTGGCCGCACCCGGTCTAACCGTCGAACCGATGGTATCCTACTACAACGAGCAACGCGGCAACGGCACGCCTCTAACCGGCAACTCGACCGAGGCGGTGGATCTCGCGCTGCGGGTCACATCCGAGAATGGCGATTTTTCCTGGCAGGCGCTGGCCTACCACCAACGGCGCGAGTTCGAGTCGGTGTTCAGCTCGCTGGATGCAGACCGGACCACGGAAACCTTGGCGCTCGATCAATTCGACGTGCCCGGACGTGGCACCGGCGGAGCCTTCACGATGCGCTGGCAGGATGGCGGGAAATGGACCTTCACCGGCGGTGCCGACGCCCGCTATCTGACCGGCGAAACGAACGAGGACGCAGGCACTTTCCGCCGCCGCGAGGCGGGTGGTGAGCAGACGTTCGGCGGAATCTTCGGCGCAGCCGGCTATCAGATCGACGCCGCGACCCGCATCGACGCCAGCGGACGGCTCGACGCATGGCAGCTAACCGACGGCCGGCGGATCGAGACATCCCTCGTCGATGGCTCGCCCTTGCGCACGGACTATCAAAATGATCGGGATGGCATCGAGCCGTCCGCATCGCTCGAACTTACGCGCGAGCTCCAGCGTGATTTGCAAGGACGGCTTGCCGCGGGCTCGGCGTTCCGCCTGCCGACCTTGAACGAACTCTATCGGCCGTTCCGCGTCCGCAACGACATCGTGGAAGCCAATCCGGAGCTGGATCCCGAACGGTTTTTCAGCATCGAAGCCGGGCTCGATTGGAAATCCTCGGAATGCCTGACGATCCGCGGTGCCGTCTTCCATCACTGGATCTCTGACGCCATCGCCAACGTGCCGGTGACCGATCCCACGGAAATAACGGAAATTTTCGGAGCGATCCCGCCCGGCGGAAGCGGGTCGCAGCGGCGGAATGTCGATCAGGCGACCGTTTTAGGAATCGAGGGGGCCATCGAGTGGTTGCCCGCAGAGGCGGTGACGCTCGGCATCACCGGACTTTGGTCGCAGACGGATTTCAACGAGTCAAAGGAACAGCCGCTGCTCGAAGGGAAACCCTTTCCACAGGCACCGGAACTGCGCCTGATCGCCAGCGGCGAATGGCGGGCGACGGAGCAGGTCACGCTCTTCGCGGGTTGCGAATATGGCTCGTCACAATACGACGACGCGCTGGCGACCCGCAAGATCGCGGACTACACCAGCGTGCGGATCGGTGCTTCATGGCAGGTGGCAAACGCGATCTATCAGGTGCGCGTCGAAAACCTGTTTGACGAGGAAATCCAAACCGGCCTCAGCAGCGACGGCATCCGCAGCCTGGCTTCGCCGCGGTCGCTGTGGGCCAGCGCCGAATGGCAGTTTTAACCCCCTTACCAACAAATTAACTAACAAAATCATGAATCGTTACCTGCTTCCCATGTTTATTTGCCTTGGAGGGTTCGCCTCCGCCCAGAAGGTCAAAGTGGAGGAACTCTACGCCAACAACTGCGCGGGTTGCCATGGCGCGAAATTCGAGGGAGGCCAGGGTGGTTCGCTGGTCGATGGCGAGTGGAAGCACGGCAGCTCGGATGCGGAGATTTTCAAGTCGATCGCCAAGGGCAACGTGCAGCTCGGGATGAGCCCTTGGGAAGGCGTCCTTACGAACGAGCAGATCCGCTCGATGGTCATTTTCCTGCGGGAAAAGGAAAAGCAAACCCTCGCAAAGGGCATGAGTTTCCCGGTGCCCGCGCCGGACCAGGTGACCAAAACCGAACTGGAGGAATACCGCATCGAGACGCTGGTGGAAAGCGGTCTCAAGAATCCGTGGGCGATCGCGTTTCTGCCGGATGGCCGCAAGCTGGTGACCGAGAAGTCCGGCAAGCTGAGATTCATCACCGCCGACGGCAAACTGGATCCAGTCGAGATCAAAGGGCTTCCGGAAACCATCGACCACGGCCAGGGCGGGCTGATGGAGGTGGCGTTGCACCCGGATTTCGAAAAGAATGGCTGGGTCTATCTGGGACTTTCGGATGGCACCCGCGAGAAGCGGGAGAATGGCAGGGATGACGTCAAATGCACCACCGCCATCGTCCGTGGAAAGATCAAGGACCACCAGTGGACGGACCAGGAATGGATCTATCGGCCGGATCCCAAGTTCCGCTCGGGCGCGGGCGTGCATTTCGGGACGCGCTTCGTATTCGACCAGGGCTACATCTATTTCGTCATCGGCGAGCGCGGCGGGATGATGGAAGTCCAAGATCTGAAGCGGCCTAACGGAAAAATCCACCGCCTCCACGACGACGGCCGGGTGCCTGCCGACAATCCATTCGTCAACACGCCCGACGCCATCCCCGGCATCTGGTCCTACGGCCACCGCAACCCGCAAGGACTTGCGATGGATCCGCGCGACGGCGCGCTCTACGACACCGAGCACGGCCCGCGCGGCGGGGATGAGTTGAACCTGATTCTTCCCGGCAAGAACTACGGCTGGCCGGTCATCACCTACGGCATGAACTACGACGGCACGCCGATGGTCGGCATCACCGAAAAGGAAGGCATGGAACAGCCTATTACATTCTGGGTGCCGTCCATCGCCGTCTGCGGATTGGATTTTTACAACGCCGACAAGTTCCCCAAGTGGAAGGGCGATCTCCTCGCCGGTGCTCTCGCCCAACAGGAAGTCCGCCGCATCCGGCTGGTGGACAAGAAGGTCGTCTCGCAGGAAATCATCCTCAAGAACATCGGCCGCGTGCGTGATGTCGCCACCGGACCGGACGGCCTGATCTATGTGATTCTCAACGGCCCCGATCGCATCGTGCGGCTCGTGCCAACCAGCTGATAGAAACTCCCATGCCCAAACCCATCGCCATTCGCGCGGCTTGCGTCCTCGGCCTGATTTCCCTGCCGCCACTCATGGCGGCACCGGTGTCACTGTTCGACGGCAAGTCGCTGGATGGCTGGGAAATCCGCAAGGGCGAGGAGAAGTGGTGGAAGGTCGTGGATGGAATGATCGCCGGAGGTTCGCTAACCGAGCAAGTGCCTTACAACACGTTCATCGCCTCTGCCAAGGGCTATGAGAATTTCGATCTGAGTTACAAGCTCCGACTGGTGAAGGGCGAGGGCTTCATGAACTCCGGGATGCAGATCCGCAGCAAGCGGAAGGACGGAGATTCCGAAATGATCGGCTATCAGGTGGACGCGGGGATCGGATATTGGGGCGATCTTTACGACGAGTCCCGGAGGAATGTCGCGTTGGCGAAATCGACCGGGACAACCGCCAAGGATTGGGAATGGAACGAGTTTCGCGTCCTCTGCGAAGGCCCGCGGATCCGCACCTGGATCAACGGCGTGGCAGCGATCGATTACACCGAGAAGGAGCGCGACATCGCGGAGTCCGGCGTGCTCGGCTTGCAAACACATGGCGGAGGCAAGCTGCTGGTGCAGCTTAAGGATATTTCCATCACCGAGCTTCCCTCGTCCAATGGTGCACGGACTCCCGAACAGGAGCGCGCAGGCTTCACCTTGCCGGCTGGCTACTCCGCCGAACTGGTCGCCTCCGAGGAACAGGGAGTGGGCAAGCCGATCACCGTCAGTTGGGACCGCCACGGCCGGATGTGGACGATGACCGCGATGGAGTATCCGGTGGACGAAGGCACGGCTATCGGACCCAATCTCAGCGGAGCGGGCGCGATGGGCACCGAGTCGCTGCTCCGCAACATTCTAACACCAAATGCCCGGCTCGAAAGCGGCTACTACCGCCATGACGTGAAACTGACCCAAGGGTCGGTAGCCAGCGGTTTCCTCGTCGGTGAATCCGCGGACTCCATCACACTCCGCGGGATCGGCGCGCAGGATCAGGTCATCCCGCGTGCCGGGATCGCTTCCCACGACATTTCGCGCCGCTCCCTCATGCCGGAAGGCTTGATCGACGGCTTCAACGCACAGCAAGTTTCAGACCTTTTCAGCTATTTGAGAACCCTACAATAATGAGCATCCCATCCGCCAACCGCTTCACCCTTGCCGAAAGACCCGCGCTTCCGCGCCCGTATTGCGGGGCCTTCAATCCTAACCAGCTTCTCATGAAACTCACGTCCATCGCACCTCTGGTCGCTCTCCTCGCGGCAAGTTCGTCGCTGCTCGCCGCGCCATTGCGTGTTCTGGTAGCCAGTGATAACAACGCCTTCCGCGAGCCCTATGCCGCCGCCTTGAAAGCCGCGGGCGCGCAGGTGGTCACCACCAGCGAACCGGACGAGGCCAAGCTGGCGCACGCCGACGTCGTGGTGCTCCATCGCGAGAAGTTCGAGGCGTTCACGACCGCCACGCAATCCGCTCTAACGGCATTCACCCAGCGCGGTGGCGGCATCGTTGCCGTCAACGCGGCAATCGCCGCCGGCGACGTGGAATGGGGCAAGGCAACGCTCGGTGGAGCTTGGGATGAAAAGGACAGCCGGAAATTCACCAGCAAGATGATGCTCTATGTGGTGAGCAACTCGCACCCCATCGTCAAGGACGCGTCACCCTTCGATGTCGATGACGACACGCTTTATGACCTCCATCTATCCGATGACATTTTCGTCCTCAGCTCGGCCTTCACGCCGAAGGGCCGCGACGGCAAGCGAGGCGACGGACCGAAAGTCCCGGGACGCGATGTCCGCGCTTCCATCTACGACCTCCAGCCGCAGATGTGGGCGTTTGAAACTCCGAAGCACCGTGCCGCGGTGTTTCTCCAAGGCGCGCCCGCCACGCTGGCCCACGCGAGCATGCGATCGTTCATCCTCCGCGCGGTGGCGTGGACGGGGAAACGGGAAAACACCGACGAGTTCTGCCCCAAGGCCGACCTCGCGAATCTGCGCTACCCTGTCGGCGGCCCTTCGCGCGGCGTGGATGCGATCCGGCAATTCAAACTGCAGCCCGGATTCGTCGCCAATGTCGTCGCCGAGGAGCCGTTGATCAACAAGCCGATCGCTGTACAGTGGGATGGCAAAGGCCGGATCTGGGTTGCGGAGACCCCGGAGTATCCTAACGGCCGGCGGCCGCTCGTCGCCCCTTCATGGAAGGAAACCGGTGTGCTCGAACCCGGCAAATACGACCGTCCGGGGCGCGACAGCATCAGCATGTTAGAGGATACCAATGGTGACGGCCAGATGGACAAGAAGCATGTCTTTTACACCGGCCTGGAACTCGTCACCGGGTTCTGCATGCACGGCGATGGCGTTATCGCGGTGGCGCAACCGAGCATCGTCTGGCTTCGCGACACCGACGGCGACGGCAAGGCGGAAACGGTCACGCCGCTGTTCGACGGCTTTGCCCCCGGTGATACCCACTTCGTGGCCAACCATTTCATAGCGGCCCCGGACGGCTGGATCTATGCAAGCACCGGCAGCGGTGCCGACGCCCTGAATCCGACGACCAACAAGCTGATGGCGAAGATTTCCCCGGGTGTTTTCCGCTTCAAGCCGGACGGCTCGGCCATCGAGCAGGTCGCGTCGCAGGGTGGAAACTCGTTCGGCTGCGAGGTCACCAGCGACATGGAGATTTTCCACGGCAAGGCCACCAGCGGAAATCCGCTGCAATACGTGGTGCTGCCGGAGTGGGTGCTCGCCCGTGCGCCTAACAATAAGGCCCAGGCGTTCCACTCGGTCAACCCCGGCCGCACCGTCGCCATCCCTGCCCTGCCGGACCGCACTCCGATCATGCAGATCGACCAGGTCGGCCGCTACAGCGCGGCCTGCGCGACGGCGGTCTACGAGGGCGGTGCCTGGCCGAAGGAATATGACGGCAAGATTTTCACCAGCGAGCCGATTCTGGACATCATCCATCATGAGGGGCTCAAGCAGGACGGCCCGGTGTTCAATGGCGAGCTGGTCCTTTCTAACAGTGAATGGCTGCGCTCCACGGATTACTGGTTCTGCCCGATCGACGTCGCATTCGGGCCGGATGGCGCGATGTATATCCTCGATTTCAACACCCCGGTGGTGACCCACAACGACACCCGCGGTCCGGAGCATGGCAAGTCCAACGCATCCGTGAGGCCTGACCGGGATTCCTACTTCGGCCGAATCTATCGGATCCAAAGCCAGTCCGCTCCGAAGTTCCCGATTCCCAATCTCTATCAGGCAAATGCCGCCGGGTTGGTCGCCGCCTTCAAGCACCCCAGCAAGGTCGTCCGATTCAACGCCATCCGAATCCTCGTGGAGAAGGCCGATGAACTCGGTGCCCAGGCCGTGCCCGCGCTAACCACCATGGCGACCAGCGAGTCGTTCGTGCCCGCCCGGATCCTCGCGCTGTGGGCGCTGGACCGCTTGAACCAGCTCAAGGACCAGACACTCCAAGCCGCGTTCCAAGCACCGGACGCCGGTGTCAGGAAGAACGCCATGCTCATCGTGGAATCCAGCGGATTGCCGCTGGACGCCAAGGAAGCCGCCGCCGGCATCGGCGACAAGGATGCGCGGGTCCGCTTGGCGACCTTGCGCGCGCTGGGTGCCTCGTCGATGAGCCCGGAAGTCAGCTCGGTGCTGTTAGCCAGCGGATCGAAACTCAACGATGAGTGGTCCAAGGCCGCCGCCGACGCGGCGGGTGCGAGAAATCCTTCATCCCAGCTCGAAACCATTCTAGCAGAATCCGGTTCCACCCAAAGCGAGGAATCCGCCCGCTCGCTCGCGGCTTCGCTCGCCAGCGGCGGCAACCAGGCGCAACTGCTGGGCGTGCTCCAGGCATCCGCCACTTCGCCCAATCCGAAACTCGTTGCGGCCGTGCTGAACGAAATCGGCAAGGCCGCCCCCGCCGCACCGCGCAGTGTAGGGGCAGCGCTCGCCGCCCTCCGCCCGATCTTATCTTCCAGCAACCCGGCACTCTCGTCCGCGGCTCTGCCCCTCGCCGTCGCCTGGGACAAAGGCGGGGTCCTGAACAAGGAGATCACCAAGGTCGCTGGCGAACTGCTGAATGTCGCCCGGGATCCGAAACAACCCGAAGGACTCCGCACCGCGGCCATCCGCACCTTGCTCCCCGCCCGTGCGGCTAACAAATTCATTCTTCCCAACGTGATCGCGCTGTTGACCAAACCCCAACCCGACGGGTTGGCCAAGGGACTCATCAACGATCTGGCAGCCACCGGTGAGGCCGACGCCGGCCGGGCCCTGATCGATACCTACCCCACCCTGCCGCCAAGCCAGCAGGAAGTCGCGTTCGGCGCGATCGTCAGCCGTCCGGCGTGGGCCAAGCTGCTGCTTGATGCCGTCGATGGGAAGAAAATCGCCGCCGCCTCGTTGGCTCCTGGCCAGATTTCCCGCCTGACATCGCACCCGGATGCGGAAACCGCCAAGCGCGCCACCGCCATCTTCGGCGGCACCAGTGGCGGCAAGGACCAGCTCATTGCCAAGCTGTTGCCTCAGGTTGACAAACCCGGCAACGTCGCCAACGGCAAAGTGATCTTCACCGCCATGTGCGCGACGTGCCACCAGTTGGAAGGTGCGGGCCACCGGTTCGGCCCGCCACTCGACGGTATCGGCTCGCACCCGGTCCTCGAAATGCTCACCCACATCGTGAATCCCAATCTGGTCGTCGATGACGAGCACCGAACCTGGAACATCACCATGAAGGACGGTACATTGCACTCCGCCCTCATCGCCAGCGAGAATGAAACCCGCGTGCAAATCCGCCAGCCCTCCGGCATCACCCTCGATCTGAAAACCTCCGACATCGCAACCCGCACGAAAGGTGACAACTCGCTTATGCCCGAAGGCCTCGAAGCCGTCGGGGCCGACAATCTCCGCGACATCATCGCCTACATCCGGAGCTGCGCTCCGAAACCCACAAACTGAAATTTCAACCAACCCGCCATCCAAAAGCCATGAAGACATCTCTATCAAAAATCGCCCTGCTCGCCGCCCTCCTGACTCTAACCGCCACCGCGCAGCCTGACAGCACCTCCGCCATGGGCCAGAAATTCGCCGATCCCAAACCGGCCAATACCCTCCGCGTCCTGCTCGTCGGCTCGGGCAGTTCCCATGATTTCCCGAAATACTTCCTCGGCACGGATGCCGTCACGCTCAAGGCCGCCGGCGGCATGGATGTCGCCGCCACACCCAATCTCGATGAAGCGCTCGCGCTTCTTCCGCAGGCCGACGTGCTCGTCTTCAGCGGCAACCATCCCAACTACGGCAAGGAGGAGTTCCAGAAAGCGCTGCACGATTTCGCTGACAATAAGAAAGGCCTCGTCATGCTGCACGCCGCCACCTGGGATCATTCCAGTTGGAAGGGCTACAGTGAACGCTTCATCGGCGGGAAGACCCCCAGCCACGGCCAGGGCTTGTTCCAAGTCACCGTGAAGGACACCAAGCACGCCGTCACCAAGGACGTCCCCGCGACCTTCGAGATCACCGATGAGAACTATCGGTTTGAAATCCAGTCGAAGACCAAGGTCGATGTCTGCTGCTACAACGCCCCGGACGGCGGCAAGGATCCCCTCCCCAGCGTGTGGACCGTGAAGGATCGCAAGACCCGCATCGTCTGCATCACCTTGGGCCATGACGGCAAAGCGCACGACAATCCCGCTTTCAAGACCCTTCTGATCAACTCCGTGAACTGGGTCGGCGGCCGCTAACAGAATTCCAGCGAATTTCGCAAACGGCGCGGCAGTGATTGCCGCGCCGTTTTCGTTCGGACCCAGTGGATCCGCTCGAATAGGAGCCTGCCCGGAAACGTCAGGCCAACAAACCATGAAAAAGACATTTCCATCCATCGTGGCATTGCTCGCTGCGGCCCTCTCGTGCGGCTTGCTAACAGCCCGGAACCTGCCTTCCATTCCGCCTTCGGAGCGGATCTTGACGATCGAAAGCGTGAGAAATTTCTGGATCAACAGCTTACAGCAGCAATCGATTCCCACCAAACCGACAGGCCTTCATCCGGAGAAACAAGCAGCGTGGCAACGGAATCTCGATTCCCGAGAGTCATTGATCACAGCCATCCGCAACGGGGATCGGAACATCGACGCAAGGCTCGCCCAACTCCGTCACAACGCCACCGCCTGGCGCAAGCAGGGCAATGAAACCGAAGCCGAGGCCGCGGAAGCCAGGCTCCGTGAAATCCAAGAACACCTCGCGCTGCTAGAGACTCTCGAACTGCAGCGCAAGGCCGCCCAATCCCAGATCGACGCCGCGGAACGACTCAAAGGTATCGAAGCAGAAATCGCCGCCATCAGGGCTTCCTGCGATTAACGTATTTGCCGGAATCAGGCCGGTGCCGCCACGGGATCGTCCGGAGTTCACGATTTATCGTGCTCTTCACGCATCCGCCGGACCTATCAGGATGAATCATCCCGTCGATTTCTTCCTCAGCCGGTTGCAAAACCATCGAATCGTTAGAAGCGCCAGTGATGCCACACAAGTCCCGACCAACGCCGTCCTCACAAAGGCTGCCACCGGCAGGGACAAACCGATGCCGCTGGCCAGTGCGACATAGGCCGCGAGGCAAGCGGGACATTTGGGCATCAGAATCAGCAATATGCCTGGCAACGCCCATCGCACGAGGCCCATGCCGGTGACAGCCTGCCGGCAATCGCATGGCGGCGGTTTCATGGATTGTTAGTGGCAACAGCTTGCGGCGGTTGCGTTGTCGTATTTGTCGTGATGCCGCAGCCAGCTGTCTTCGGGTTCCTTGCCATCGCAGCGGCCCTTCGGGGTGAGATCGAGGAAACGCAGCGAACCGACGAGGATGTCCAGCCCGCGCGAGTAGGCGGAGTAGGTGTGATGGATGTTTCCTTCCGCGTCCCTGTAGAAAACGCTGATGCCCGGGAGTTCTTCGTAAACGGATTTCGAAGTGCCGTAGTTGTAACCGACGTCGCCGGTAGCCACCTGTCCGGGGGTGAAGGAGACGCCGTAGTCGGCATTGAAATCGGCGCCGTAGGAGGATACCCAGTGAAAGGTCCAGCCCATGCGTTTCCTGAAAGCCTCCAGCTCCGGCAAAGTGCCACGCGAGACGGCGACGAAGGACACATCCGCCTGTTCGAAGTGACGGCGCGCGCCGTCGAAGTGATCCGCCAGGTGCGAGCAACCAACGCAGCCCTCTTCCCAACCCGGTGCCAGCATGAAGTGATAGATGATGAGCTGGCGCTTGGTGCCGAAGAGTTCCACGAGTGTGGTTTTTCCATCAGGGCCTTCGAAGATGTAGTTCGTGGCCACTTTTTCCCACGGCAGCGCGCGGCGCGCCTCGTTCACGCGGTCGCTGAGCCGGGTGAGTTCCTTTTCCTGTTTGAGTAGCTCCTTGCGGGCTGCGAGCCAGTCGGCGTGCGAGACCACGGGGTGAACGGGAATCGGATCGTTGAGTGTTGGTTTCTGATTCATGGATTCGGTGGGTTCGGGATTCAATTCAATGACGAACGAAGAGCGAGAATCAGGACACCACGGGAAATTTTCCGCCGGAAAAAATCACAAGGAAGAATTTCGCGGATCCACCTTCATCGCCACCAGCCAGAACAATACCGCCCAAGCTCCCCCCAGCGTCCACCCCGCCAGCACGTCAGTTGGCCAATGCACTCCCAGATAGACCCGGCTCACGCCTACCAGAATCGTGATGATCACGGAAATGGTGACGATGAACACGCGAACCCGATTCTTCGGCTGGGTCCTCGCGAGCAGGATCCCGAGCGTTAGATAGACCACCGCCGCCATCATCGAGTGACCGCTCGGGAAACTCGCGTTGTGGGTCAGCACCCCGTGTTCCACCAGCGCGGGGCGTGGCCGGTCGTAACCCTGTTTGAGCAGGTTCATCGCCGCCATTCCCACGACCACGGCGGCCAATCCCAAAACCGCCAGCCGCGGCCGCCCGGCAAACATCGCGACGCCGAACGCGGTGACCGTCACTCCGGTTAGAAGGGTGAATCCGCCCAATGCGGTGAAATCCCGGGCCATTTCCTCGACCCACTGCGGGCCGATGGGATCTGCTGTGTTTCCCTGCTCTCGCATCGCGAGCAGGATCGCCGCGTCGTAATGACGTGTCTCATCTTCCCTTACCTCGTCGGCGATTGTCAGAAATCCCCAGATCCCCGAGAGAACCACCAGCATCAGGATGGGAATCAAAGACGCGCGGGAAATTGCCGTCTTCAGGCGGAGGAGAAGCCATTGTGGTGTGCGGAAATCGATCATGCAGCGGGGGTCTCCCGATGATGGCTGTGGCAAAAACAGATTGCCACTCCTAACAAAATCTTAGCACCGGAAAAGAAGACCCCGCGGCCCTAACGGAACCGTGGGGTGTGATGTTCAGCAGCGTCAAAATCAAACCGTCCGACGGCGGCGCAGAAGGAACAATCCGCCGGCGGCTCCCAGCAGGAGCGATGACGGCTCGGGGACCACGGCGAGACCCACCAGCGAAACGCCGGTCGGCAGGCCGATCGCTCCCTGCGAGCTGCCAGCACCCGTGGATAAATTCACCAACTGCAGGTTCACCCCGTCGTAGGCATAGGCGGAGCCCAGGAACGGGCCGTTGCCATCGTCGGCGATGTCGAAGGCCGCGCCGACTGGGACAAACCCGAGCGCGCCGACCAGGACGCCATTGCCAAAGGCACCTGCGGGACTGGTATGGATGTTTAGAAATCCGTCGGAGCTGAGTGAATAGAGTGTGGTGCTGGCGGGATTGTCCGATGGATTGATGTAACCGACTCCGAGGACGGAAACTCCCCCGCGCAGTGTGACACCATCAGATTGAAAAAAGCTGTAGGTCCCGTCCAGAGTCACCGTGCCATTGGGTTGGGTCGCCGTGGGAGGGCTTTGCGCATCCGGAGTGAGCCGGGCGTTGAAATTGCCGGTACCGGCCAGACGGATACGGTCCGCCATGGGATTGAAGTCCATGGCCATTAGGCCCGACAACGCCGAGAGAGGAGTTGTGACGAGTGATGTCGCGCCGGTGGCCGTGTTCACCGTGAAGACCGATCCCGAACTTGAGACGCCGTAGAGCAGCCTGTTCACTCCGTGAAAATCGATGTCGATCAGGCCGGTGGAAGCTCCAATGTTAGTCACGCTGCCGGGCGTGGCCGAGTCAAAACTGTAGAGCCGGGAATCCGAACCGAGACCGTAGATCACCACCGCTTGGGCAGTCATGGCGAGGGAACCGGAGGCGAGCGCTGCGGCGAGAATGCGATTGATAGGCATGATTTGTGGGAGTTGGAGGTTGATGGAGGACACCGGCAAGATGGGGTTTTGATTCACCCGCGCAAATCCGCCCCGGGACAAGATGTTTATAGGGCTATTCGGGATTTTACCGAACATTGCCGGGAGTGGATCCTGAATCGCATTGACCCGAGGCCGCGCGGTCAAAACAGGTGGACATAACCCATCCGGGTAGCTCAATTTCCGTGCAATCGCCCCGTGGTTCTTGGATGCTTTCTTCATGGCACCGCCACCCGTCCCTAACCGTTCCACCGCGTTTTCAGCGCGGTGGCTCGCCGTCATGCTGCTCGGATGCCCCGTGGCATCCTCCAGCGCGGATGATTTTCCCCAGGACCCGCTCGGCTGGCCCGCCGTCACCGCCACCAACAAGCCGTGGACCCGCTGGTGGTGGCTCGGCAGCGCTGTGGACAAACCGAACCTCACCCGGCAGTTGGAGGATTTCGCCAAGACCGGGCTCGGTGGGGTCGAGATTTGCCCGATCTACGGAGCTGTTGGAGCCGAGGATCGTGCGTTGGAATTTCTATCACCCGGCTGGATGGCCATGCTCGCCCACACCACCACCGAGGCCAAGCGCCTCGGCCTCGGCGTGGACATGACCACTGGAACCGGTTGGCCCTTCGGCGGCCCGCATGTCACCCCCGGGATGGCGTCGGAGGCATTGCAGATCAAGGTTTGGGAAGCGACCGGGGGGAAGATGGCCGAACTCACCCTTCCGCCAGGAAACCTCGTGTGCCTCCGCGTCTTCCCGGAGAGCGGCCCGCCAGCCGAGATTCCGGTCGTGTCGAAGCAAGAGAAGGTCCAATGGATGCCGGGCGACGGAAAATGGACCATCGTCGCGCTGACCGCGTCAGCCCCGATCCAAAAGGTCAAGCGGGCCGCTCCCGGTGGCGAGGGCAATGTCTTGGATCCTTTCTCCGACACGTCGATGAAAAGATATCTGGCCGATTTCGACGATGCCTTCGCGGGCTTCAAGGCACCCATGCCCCGCGCACAATTCCACGACTCGTTCGAATATTACGGGGCTGACTGGACCGCGGATTTTTTCGAGGGATTCAAAGCGGGCCGGGGTTACGACCTCCGCGACCAGCTTCCCGCCTTCGCCGGCATCGGCGAGCCGGACACCGTCTCACGCGTCCGCGCCGACTACCGCGAGACACTCAGCGAACTGCACCTCGCCTATCTGCAACGCTGGCACGATTGGGCCAAAGCCCACGGCGGCATCACCCGCAACCAGGCCCACGGCTCGCCGGGAAATCTGTTGGATCACTACGCCGTCTCCGAAATCCCCGAAACGGAGATCTTCAAACACGTCGATGAGAACCAGATCCCGATGATGCGGATGCCCGCTTCCGCCGCCCATTCGAAGGGCGACCAGTTGGTTAGCGGCGAGACATTCACGTGGCTCGACGAGCATTTCCAAGTCACTCCCGAAAAGCTCAAGGAAGCCGCTGACTTCGTGTTCCTCAGCGGCGTCAACCACATCCTGTTCCACGGCATTCCCTACTCGCCCGAAGACGCGAAGTGGCCCGGCTGGCTGTTCTACGCCTCCACCCACATGGGCCAGAACGGCGGCCTGTGGCGCGATCTATCCGCCTTCACCGGCTACCTCCAGCGCTGCCAATCCATCCTCCAGGAAGGAAAGATCTCCTCCGACGTCCTGCTCTACTATCCGATCCACGACCTCTGGCACAACGACTCGCAGAAGCTCCCGCTCTTCACCATCCACAACCAGGACAAGTGGCTCTGGCCCACCACGTTTTACAAGACCTCGATGGAGCTTTGGAACGACGGCATCCCCTTCAACTACGCGAGCGGTGACATGCTGACCCGTGCCACCGTTAGAGACGGCAAGCTCATCCTCGGCGGCCATGCCTACAGCGCCCTCGTCCTGCCCGGAGTGAAGCGCATGCCGCCGGAAGTTCTCGAAACCATCGTCAAACTCAACCGGCAGGGGGCCAAGCTGATCGTCCAGGACGGCTGGCCCACCGAAGTTCCCGGCTACTTCCAGCAGCAGGTACGCCGTAACAAATTGTCAGCCCTCACCGCCAGCCAATCCGGCGGAAACAACCTTCTCACAGCCACCGAATCCATCCTTCCCACACTCTCCAGCCTAGGTGTTCTCAAGGAATCCATGACCGCTTCCGGCCTGAGATTCGTCCGCCGCACTCATGCGGAAGGCTACCACTACTTCGTCGTAAACCGCAGCGACAAACCCTTCGACGGAATCCTGCCACTCGCCGTCCCCTTCCAAAGCGCGCTCATCCTCGATCCATGGAACCCCGCGGCTAACAGCACCGCCCTGCCGCAGGATTCCGGCGTGCCCTTGCGCCTCGAGCCCGGCCAGTCGATCATCATCCGCACCTTCACTGCCCGCACGATCGAGGGGAGACCCTGGACCGGTCGCCCTACTAACACACGAACAGCTGCCATCGACGGCCCGTGGAAAATCGAGTTCATCGAAGGTGGCCCCGCCCTCCCCGCTTCCGCGGAAATCCTCAAGCCAGGTTCATGGACCACCCTGCCCGGAGCCGCGAACTTTTCGGGCACCGCCCGCTACACCACCACCTTCGAAATCCCCATGCCGCTTCCAGCCTCCTGCCAGCTCGACCTCGGCCGCGTCGCCAACACCGCCCGCATCTCCTTGAACGGCGAGCCGCTGGGAATCTCATGGAGCGCCCCCCATGTTCTCGATCTAACAAAGTCGCTCAAGCCCGGGGAAAACCTGTTGGAAATCGAAGTCACCAACCTCGCCGCCAACCGGATCGCCGATCTCGACCGCCGCAAGGTCCCGTGGAAAGCGTTCCACGAGATCAACTTCGTCAACATCGACTACAAGCTCTTCGACGCTGCCGCCTGGCCGGCGATGGACTCCGGCCTGCTAGGACCGGTGAAGCTGCTGGTAGCGGCGAAGCCGTAACCAATCACTTCTTCCCCGGCTGGATATCCGAGATGGTGACGTCGATGTATTGCCCCCCGCCGGTCTGGCGGCAGTGGACGGCGATGACATTCTTGCCGGGCTTGAAGGCGGATTTCCCTTCGGCTGTCAGCGGGATGACTTCGTAGTCCACATTGAAGCCGGTGGCCGCGGCGGCGAGGATGCCGTTCACGTAAACTTCGATGTCTTCATCGTGGTGGGAAGTGATGCCGATGGTGGCGGGAAGACTATCAGGCAGAACGACGGTGCGGCGAAGCCAGATGTCATCGGTTTTCCATTCGGTGCGGACCTTGGCGTTGGGGGTGCCGCGGGTGCCGAAACCGGCGGGGCCGCGCTTCCATTGCGAGTCGTCGAATTCAGGCTTGGACCAATCGCCGGCTGGCTCTGAAACGCTGTAGCTCCACTCGGCTTTTTCGGAGTCCGCTGCGGTCGGGAAGAGCGGGTTGATGACGGGCGGGTAGTACTCCGGCATCGGTGCCCAGCCTTTGGCTTTGGTGACGTCCTGGGAGGCATACTTCTTCCACAGCGGTTTGTCGTAAAGCGCCTTGAGGAAGACGCCACCGACCACGGGGCGGGCGGTGAAGCCGACCTTTTTGGCGGTCTTGGTTTGATACCAGTCGGTCATCGGCGAACGGTCGGGAGTTTCGTTGAGGAAGCGGAAGATCGGCGTGGCAAGCGCTTGGAAGTCCTTCATGTCGCCGGTTAGAGTGGCGGTCCAGAGAATCCAGTCGAGCTTGGTGTAGTCGGCGCGGTTGTCGAGCGCGAGGCCGTAGGTGTTCTGGGTCTTCAGATAGAAATCCATTTCCGTCCGATAGACTTCGGCGGGGAATAGCTCGAGGCCGAGGATTTTGTCCCAGACGAGGTTGTACTTCTGGCTCCAGGTCCCGGGGCGGTCGAAGGCAAGGCGGTAGTGGTCGCCATCCTTGGCTTCCTTGACCCAGCGTTGGGCATATTCCTTTGCGGTGGCCATGTAGGACGCGGCCTTTTCTTTTTCACCGCGCATCTCGCAGAGGGTGGCGAAGGCACCGAGTCCGCAGATGGCCTTGGCACTGAGATTGACGTTATGAGCGAGGTGACCGGAGAAGTCGTCGGTGCAGAGCTGGTTCGCGGGATCGAAGCCTTCTTTTTTCAGATACTCGGCCCATTGTTCGAGGCGCGACCAGTAGATGCCGGCGTAATCAGCATTGCCTTCCATCCGGGCGATTGCACCCATCAGCAGGAGGATGTTGCCGCTTTCCTCGACGGGCATCTGGTTTTCCTCGGTCTTCTCGCCACCGCCATAGACCTGGCCGTTAGCGATCGGATAGGTGCCGAGGTCGTGCGGGGCGAACGGGAATTTCCAGCGGTCGCTCTTGGCGTATTCCATGAACGGCGCGAGGAAGGATTTTGCGAGGCTCGGTCCGAACAGCAGGAACTGCGGGGCCATCGGATAGAAAACGTCGGAAGTGGCGATGCAGCCGTTGGAGTGGTTTTCCTTGCTGAACTGGAGTGGCTGGCCGTTGTCGTCGGCGACGAACTTGCCGGCGGCGAAACACTGGCGGTAGGCCAGCGCGGTGATCTTGGCATACTGCTCGCCGCCGATTTCCTTCATGTCGGCCATGAGCTGGGTATCAAACGCGGTGCAGCGCTTCATCAGCGAATCATACTCCTTGGCGGATGCGGCTAACAAATCCTTCGCTTCCCAACCGTCCTTGCGCCAGAAGGGGCGGAGGTTCTTGTGGTTGTATTGGATGGCGTAAATGTCGTCATACGCGATCATCGCCCAGGCGGAAACCGGCTTGGCTCCGACCTTGAGCGGCTTCAATTCGATCCCGGCACCGGCCTCGTTGGCCCGGCTGGTTCCGGTCTTGGCGGTTAGAGGGGACTTTGCCGCGAAGGCTTCCGCGAGTTTGTCCGGACGGTCGAAACCGGTGGCGGCGGTCGCCGTGTCCGGTGCGGAGAGATAGGCGTAGCCCCAGTCGATCCGGTGGTCGTCGCCCTTGGATGAGAGGACCCGCTGGGTGGTGGAGCCCATTTTCACGGTGGTCAGTCCGGGGATTTCATCGCCTGACCAGGTGACGGTCTGGTCGGGAGTGTTCACCACAAGTTCTGCACCGGCCCCGAAGAAAACCGACACGTCGTGCTCCTTGCCGTCGGTGGCGCGGAAGTCATACGTCAGATAGGTGACCGGGCGCGAGAGGATCGCCATGTCATCCGGCAACGCGGGCGTAGTGAAGGTGAGCGTGAGGCCGATGCCCGCGCCTTCGAAGGTGTAGATGGTGCGGGTCGGCAGGACGGTCAGGCTTTTCTGTTCAAGGACGGGCACGCTGGTGGGACTTGAGCCCATGACGCGGAACGGTTGGCCATCGATACGGACGAGGCTGGTAAGCGGGTGCTTTTTGCCGGTCCAGTGGGTGGTCTCGACGTCGGTTAGTTTGTCGGCCGGCGACCAGATGCTGAAGTAAGGATCGCAGGCGACGAGCGGCGTCGACGGCGGGATGAGATCGTTTTCGGTGGCGGGTTTCTCCCGTCCAAAGGCGGGGCCGCAGAACAGGGTGGCGGCCGTCATCAAGGTGGTGGCGGCTAGGGCCGATCGTGTGGGTTTCATGGGAGCGATACGAATGTTAGAATTGCCGGAGTTCCGTGCCGGCGTGCATGGATGAGTTGGAACCCCGGTTGCGAACGAGTAAACGCAAAACTCGATTTGCGATCCACAAGTGGATATTCGGAAACCGCCGGGCGGGTGATCAATCGAAGAGACTCCGCGGCTTTTCCCCTTTCCCTCCTAGCAGGAACCGATACAGCTCATGCATGAGAAAAACCCTGCTCTGCCTGTTTCTCGCCTGCGCCCCGCTCCACGCCGATGACGACTCCTTCCGCGAGCGCTTCGCCGACCCCGCGACCCGCACCGCGGCGCTGGCGGAATTGATCCCCGGCACCCGGTCCGCGTATTTCCACACCGCGCTCGACCACCAACTCGCCGGCCGCGAGGCGGAGTTCCGGAAAACGCTGGCCGATTGGAAAGCCGCGTCCGAGCGGAAGGAGAACCCGGTTTCCGCGGAGTCGATGAAGGTGCTGGAGAACCGCCAGCTCTTGATCGGCTATCAACAGACGCCCGTCACCACGCTTGCCGAGCTGATTCGCCGGCTCGATTTGAAATTCACGGACACCCGCCCGGACGCCGCGGCGGCCGCCGAAAGCCTGCCCACGCGAGTCGATCCGGCGCTCATTTCCGAGGCCGCGTTCGAAAAGGCCACCTTGGAGAAATCCCCGGACCAGCCCTACACCCAATTCTCCGGGCAGCGCCGGCTCCGCGAACTCGAGCAAGTCGAAAATTTCGACGAAGCGAAAGTCCGCTGGTTCCTCCAAAACCTTTACCGCGCCGACCTTCCGGGCGTGGTGCCGCTCGTGGACCGGGCGCTCGGATTCGACCGGACGCTCTCGTTCACCGAAAGTCCTTTCCTCTCCCAACTCACCTCCAAGCAGCTCGAATCCCTGCTCGAACTCCACCCCGACCTCCGCGCCAAGGAATCCTTCAGTCTCGCCTACCTCGCGAAAATCCGCCCCGGCTCCGAGACCGATTTCGAACGCGATCCCAAGGCCCACGCCGAGCACCTCCGCCGCTGTCGGGATTTCGTGATCACCCTGCCGCCCGCTCTCAACTCGCTCAAGGCGCACGTCCTGTTCCACCACCTCCGGCTGCAGGCGGAACTCGGAAACCACCCGAAGGACGACTTCCTCGCCTTTCTCGCCCTGCCCCGCACGCAGCATGAGCTGCTGAAAGTCCCGGAAACCGTCGATAAGAATGCCAGTCGACTCGACCAGGATTTCCGCTCAGCCACCGCCTGCCCGCCGGTTAGCAATGACCTCCCGTTGATCCAGTCCTACCTCCAGCATTTCCTCGGCGCGACCGATTCCGCCGTCGAGTTCGCGCCGTTCATCCCGGAAAAACTGCTGAACCCGCTGCACGCCCGCGCCCGCCTGCTCGCCGGGGCCGATCCCGCTCGGTGGGGCACGCTGATCGAGCCCGCCGAGTTCAAATCCCTTCAGGAAAGCGCCCGAATCGATTTCGCCCCCGGCGCGCCACACCTCCTCGACGCCGATGCCGCCGTCGCCCTCACGCTCGACCTCAAAAACACCCCGGATCTCCTCATCCGCATCTACGAGCTCGACCTCCCCGCCCACCTCGCCAGCCACGGCTCCGAGCCGGAGGTGGACATCGACCTCGACGGCCTCGTCCCCCACCACGAACGCCGCCTCACCTTCGCCCAAGCGCCGATCCGCCTTCATCGCGAAACGATCCAGCTCCCCGAACTCGCCGGTCCCGGCGCGTGGCTCGTCGATTTCGTGGGCGGTCAGGTTTCCGCCCGCGCCTTGATTCGCAAGGGCCAGCTCATCGCCTTCCCCGAGCGCACCGCCACCGGCCAGACCGTCCGCGTCTTGGACGAAAAGGGCAACGCCGTCCCCGCCGCCAGCATCTCGCTCGGCCGGGAAAATCTAGCCGCCGACGCCACCGGCCGCATCGTCATTCCCGATGCCCCGAACCAACCGGTCACCACCGGCATCGTCCGCGCCGGCAAACTCGCCGCCCCCATTTCCCTCGGCACCCGCAGCGACGAACTCCGCCTCGACGCCCGTTTCCACCTCGACCGCGAACAACTTCTCGCCGACCAGGAAGCCAAGTTAAACCTCCGCGTCCGCCTCACCAACCACGGCCACGAACTCCCGCTCAACCGGATCAAGGACCCTGCACTCGTCCTGCGGGCAGATCTGCTAGGCGGCGTCACCACCGAGCGCGTCATCGCTGAGAATCTAACGCTCACACCTGTCATGGAGATCCCGTTCCAAGTCCCAGCCGACCTCCTCAACCTCACCCTAACATTGCGCGGCACCGTCACTCCGGCCACCGGTGGAGATCCTGTAAAATTGAGCAAGGATGCTTCTTACCACATCAATAGCGACCTCAAGGTAGCCCGCGTCGGCACCGCTTTTTTCTCTCCCACCGCCGCAGGTCACCGCCTCGAAGTCCGCGGACGAAATGGCGAGCCGCTGCCTTCGCGGGCCATCACGTTGGTTTTCGCCGCCACCAACTACAGCGGAGGCATCACGCACCAAGTTCGCACCGACGCCAATGGCAAGGTCGAACTTGGAGAACTCGACACAATCCATTATTTGAAAGCCACGGGCACCGACATCGGGTCTTCTGGCTATACCCCGTCAATTCGCAGGACCCTCGTGTCCCAAAATCTCCAGATACCCGCAGGCCGGGAAATCCGTCTGCCGCTCGAAGAACCCGCCGCGGTGGCGGATCGGCTTCAGATCTCCCTGTTGGAAATTCTCGATGGAAAACCGATTCGTGACCATTTCGACAAGCTCTCCATCGAGGCCGGACAACTCGTGATCCGCGGACTTCCGCCTGGTGATTTCCGCTTCGAACAAAAACGGCACACCATCGCAATTTCCGTGTCGTCCGGCGTCGAGAAAGACGGGTTGATCATTTCAAAAACCCGTATCCTGCCGCTTCATACGCCGCTCCATCCCACCGTCGCCACGACCAGCACTGACAATGACGAACTCAAGATCCAGCTCCGCGCATTCGGCCCGGGCACCCGCATCTCGCTGATCGGCAAACGCTTCAACAGTGAGCCATGGGAAAATACCTGGGACGTCAAACCGTTCCCGCCGTTAGTCCCGAACGCTCTCAATCCCGGCTTCCTCGGCTGCGGCTTCCTCACCGACCGCCGTCTCAGCGATGAAATGCGCTACATCCTCGATCGTCGCGCAGCGAAAACTTTCCCCGGCTCCCTACTCCCGCGTCCCGGACTGCTTCTGAACCGCTGGACCGAAGAGGACCTTGTCCAAGGCAAGGCCGACGGAACTGGCGGCGCATATGGAAGCCCGCGACGCGGCCCAACCCGCGGTGGTTCGGGTGGTCCCGACATGAACGAGGGCCAGGCTTTTGGAGCCCCCGCCAACCTCGCCACCGTCCTCGACTTCCTCCAGTTCCCCGCCGTCGTAAAGTTCGACCTCAAGCCCGAGGCTGATGGCTCGCTCAAGCTCCCGCTCGCGCAGTTCGAGGGCAGCCAATTCATCGAAATCATCGCCACCGACGCCTTCGCCAGCGACACGCTCGTCCTGCCGCTCCCGGCGAACGAAACTCCGTTGCGCGACCGCCGAATCGCCCGGCCGCTCGATCCGCAGGCGCATCACCTCGCCAACCGCAGCGCCGCCGTGTTGCAAAAAGGTGCGGAGGCCTCGATCGAAAACCTGCTGGACGCCGACTGGCGCGCCTTCACCACCCTAACGGAAGCCCACCAGTTCCTCTTCGGCATGACCGGCGACGACCGCATGCGCGAGTTCGTCTTCCTGACCGAATGGCCGACTTTCACCGAGGCGAAAAAACTCGAACTACTCTCGAAGCACGCTTGCCACGAGTTCCATCTCTTCCTCGCCCGCAAGGACCCGGCGTTCTACGAAAAGTCCGTCAAACCCCTGTTAGCCGGGAAACCCGAACCGCAGTTCATGGACGATTTCCTGCTAGGCCGCGACCTCACCGGCTACCTCCGCCCCTACGCCTGGCAACGCCTCAACGCCGCGGAAAAGGCCCTGCTCTCCCAAGCCCTGCCCGCCGCCCGCGAACGCATCGCCAAAGAGCTATCGCTCCGCTGGCAACTCGAAGCCCCCGAACCCGACGCGGAAACCACGCTTTTCACGCAAACGTTGCGTGGGAGTGATCTGGCGCTGCAAGACAGCTTTGGGCTGGCGAAGAAGGATCTGCAAGAAGAAGTGCTTGGCTCTTATGGCATCGCAAGGGAAGAGTCTGCGGGAGCCGCTTATATTACCCGAAAACTTCAGAACATCATCATTCCGCGCATCGACTTCGAGGATACGACCGTCGAGGAAGCCATCGACTTCTTGCGCCAACGCGCCGCTGAGCTGGATACCACCGAACTCGATCCTGCCAGAAAGGGCATCAACTTCGTCATCCGTCGCCCCCGCAATGCGGATGGAGGGAGCGATCCAGGAGCACGCCGAGTCAGAGAACTCCGAATCCGCAACGTGCCCCTCGCCACCGCCCTCAAATACATCTGCGATCAAACGAAGCTCCGATTCAAGGTCGATGACTTCGCGCTCACTCTCGTTTCAGCGACCGAATCGGGAGAAGAAATCTTCACCCGCACGTTCCGGGTGCCACCGGATTTTGCGTCAGCACTCAACAGCGGAGGAGATGATTCCGCGGCAGGAGCCAAGCCCTCGTTCCGCAAGCCAATGATTGAACTGCTCAAAGCTGCGGGAATCAATTTCCCGGAAGGATCGTCAGCGACCACTTCCAGAGGAGTCCTCCTTGTCTCAAACACCCCCGGCGAACTCGACAAGATCGAACAACTCGTTCAGGCCATTGCAGGTTCGGCGGGTGCAGGAATTGACCCAGAAATGGCATCTAACGAAAGCATGCTTCCGCCCCCCATTGATCTGCCCTCAGCAGCAGCCGCCGATCCATTCGCAGATTCCACAAACAGCGGAGCCAATCTTCTGGCAATGCGCAAGCCCACTCCCACTTTCCCCGATCACACCAAGCTCTGGCGCGAGGCGAATTATTACAAGAGCACCAAGCCCACCGATGAGACCCTCATCCCGCTCAATCGCTTCTGGCTCGATCTGGCAGCGTGGGATGGCAAGGGGCCGTTTCTCTCGCCACACTTCAACGCCTGCCACACGAATGCGAATGAGGTGTTGATGTGCCTCGCGCTGCTGGACCTGCCGTTCAAGGCGGAGCGACCCGAGGTCACCGTCGATGGCAGCACGCTGCGGGTGAAAGCCAAGGAGCCGATGCTGTTGTTCTACAAGGACACCCGCCGCACGGAGAATGTCGCGAAGGAATCGCCGTTGTTAGTCCGCCAGACGTTCAGCCCGCTGGCGGAGCCATTCCGCACGGTCAACGGACGGCAGGTCGAGAATCCGGTGACCGGCGATTTCCGGCCCGGCGTGGCTTATTCCGCGTCGCTCATCGTCACCAATCCCACCGGCATCGGCCGCCGGATCGACGTGCTTGCGCAGATCCCTGCCGGGGCGATTCCGCTCAAGGGGAAACCCGCCACACTGTCGTCCACCCACGAACTCAAGCCCCACGGCGTGGTCATGTTGGAACTGGTCTTTTATTTCCCGGCCGCCGGGGATTTCGCCGTCTATCCGTTGCACGTCAGCGAGGAGGGCGCGGTGCTCGCCCACACCGATGTGCGGACCTTGCGGGTGTCCAGCGAACCCGCGCCGCAGGACGCCGCCTCATGGTTGGTGCTGGCCAGCGAGGGCAGCGACGAGCAGGTCCTCAACCGCCTCGCCACGGAGAATCTGGCAACGCTCGATCTCGATGCGATCCGCTGGCGTTTGAAGGAACCGATGTTTTTCGGTGCGGTCACCAAGCTCCTCCGCGAGCGACTCCATTTCTCGGCGAGCGTCGCGTCGTTCGGTTTTCTCCACAACGACGTCGCCGCGATGCGCGAGTATTTGGAAAACTCCACGTCGGTTAGCCAGCTCGGCCAATGGCTCGACAGCCCCTTGCTGGACGTCCGCCCGCGGGTCCATCTCGCATGGGAAACGCTCGAATTCGATCCGCTCGTCAATCCCCGCGCCCACCGTTTCGGCGACGAATCGCGCCTGACCCACGAGGCCGCCCGCGAACACTATCAGGCGTTGCTCGATCAGCTCGGTTGGAAACCCGCGCTGGATGCCACCGACCAGCTCGCCCTAACCGCTTTACTGTTCCTGCAAGACCGGATCGAGGAAGGGCTGGCAAGGTTTGACCAAATCGATCCCGCAAAACTCCCCGGCAGGTTGAATTACGACTACCTGCGTGCCGTCGCCCTGTTCCACCGCGAGAAGCCGGAGGAAGCGAAGGCCATCGCCGCGCAAACCCTGCCCACGCTCCCGCCCGGACTGTGGCGCGACCGCTATCAGGCAGTGATCGACCAAGCGGCGGAGATCATTGCGCTCGACCAGCCAAGCGAGGCGGAGAAGCCCGATCAGGAAATCCCCGCGCCACAGCTCGACCTCGCGCTTTCCGATAGTGGCAAGCTGGTGATCAAGCACCGTTCGTTAGAGAAGGCCACGCTGCGCTTGTTCAGCGTCGATCTCGAAGTGCTGTTCTCGAAGAATCCTTTCCTGCAGGGCGACGACAACGGCCAGCCCGCGATCCGCCCTAACGAAAGCTTCGAGGTGCCGCTGGCGCAGAACGTTTCCGAAACCACCGTCGAGTTGCCGGAAGGATTGCGGAAAGGCAACATCCTCGTTTCCGCCGATTCGGGATCCAAGAAGCTTCTCAAGGTCCTCGATTCCCGCGCGCTTGAAATCCGCCACACGCCGCTGTCCCGCACGGTCCAGGTGCTCGACACCGCCACCCGCAAACCGCTGCCGAAAACCTACATCAAGGTCTTCGCCGAGATGAACTCCGGTGAGATCGTCTTCCACAAGGACGGCTACACCGACCTGCGCGGAAAGTTCGACTACCTCAGCCACACCGGTATCGATCCATCCACCGTGAAGCGTGTGGCGGTGTTAGTCAGTCATCCGGACAAAGGGGCGAGAACGGTCATTTATGACCGATGAGAGACTGTCCAAAATACGCATGATGGCAGGGATCGACCTCCGGGCGGTCCGGCGAATGGCGAGTGAATGAGTGGCCATGAGAAGAATTTCCTGCCGTTCATGGGCGTTTTCATTCGCTTCCTATTCGCCGGACCGTTGCGGAGAACGGTCCCTGCCTTATAGCCTCGCTTTCAGCACTCCTTCGGCATCTGCAAGTTTCTTGCATCTTCCCCGAAGTCGCTCCAAGTTCCCCGCGTGCGCGGTTCACCACTCATCCGGTTTGTCCTTCTCGTCTTCGCCCTTGCGGCGACGGGAGCCGGCTTGCTGCGGGTGACTGCCGCCCGAGACCCCGGCGATCCAACGACCCAGCCCGCGGTGATCGAAAAGCCGCCACTTTCCGCCGTGCCATTCCGCCTGATTCTTTCCGCTCCGGCAACCTCGGTGGAGATCGACACCGGCCACGTGATCCGTCCGTCCGCCCATCCATCACCCATTTCCGGAAACCTGGAACTCGATCCTAACAACCCACGCGTCGGCATCATCGTCCGCTGGAAAAGTCCGGCTGCTCCCGGTGATCATCGTTTCGCGAAGCTGACGCTCGAAGCTCCCGGCCAGGAAACCTTCACCCACGTCTTCGATGCCGATGGCGACATCGACGATTTCCTCGAACTCCCCTTCACCGCCGCAAAATGAGCGAAGACCATCACGACTGCTGCGCCCACCACGGGCATCATCACGAACTCGTGATCCGGAATGTGACAGTGCGCTACCGGCAGGTGCTGGCGTTGGAAGACGTATCTCTGGCAACTTCCTGCGGCAACCGCGTCGCACTGATAGGCCCTAACGGAGCAGGCAAGAGCACGCTGCTCAAGGCGATTGCCGGGCTGGTGCCACGGGACAAGGGCACCATCAGTTGGCGCGGCACGGCGGTGAAGAAGTGGTCGAGCGAATTCGCCTATTTGCCGCAGCGCGAAGAAGTTGACTGGTCGTTTCCGATCACCGTGCGCGGGCTGGTCGAAATGGGCCGCTATCCGCAAACCGGCTGGTGGCGGAAGTTTTCATCCGACGACAGCGCCGCGGTGGACCGCGCGCTGGAATCGCTGGCCCTGCTGGATTTGCAACATCGCCAGATCCGCGAGCTTTCCGGAGGACAGCAGCAACGGGCGTTTCTCGCCCGCGCGCTGGCGCAGGAGGCGCACGTACTCCTTCTAGACGAGCCGTTCACCGGCCTGGATCGCAATGCCGCGCAACTGTTGGGAGATCTTTTAAACCGGCTCGCCCACGAGGGACGGTTGGTGATCGCCTCGCACCACGACCTCAACACGGTGCCGCGCTTGTTCGATGAAGCGCTGGTGCTGGCGACCCGTTCGCTGGCATTCGGCCCGGTGACGGAAGTGCTCACGCCCGAGCTGATCGAACACACCTTTCACATGCCCGCCGCCAGCCACTGAACCATGGACTTCGACCTGCTCACCAGCCCGTTCTATCAGCGCGCGCTCGCCACCGCCGGGTTCATCGGTTTTGCCAACGGCTTCTTCAGCGGCTTTGTCGTGCTGCGGCGCGACGCGCTCTCGGTGTCCGCGCTGTCGCACACGATGCTTCCCGGAATCGCGCTGGGGATTTTTCTAACCGGCGCGTTGAGCCAGTGGAATGCCTTCCTCGGCGCAATGTTCGCCGCGTTGTTAGTCGGGCTCGGCTCGGTGGCGGTCGCCCGCGGCAAGCGCGTCGAGCAAGGCACCGCGCTGGCCGTGCTCTACACCGCCGCGTTCGCCGCCGGGATCGCGCTGTTGCCAAAACTCGACACCCGCCAGGAGCTCGAGCACTGGTTGTTCGGTGACATCATCGCCGTGGGCAACACCGACATCTGGATCGCCTTCGGCATCGGCGCGTTCACCCTGCTCATCACCAACCTGCTGATGCGGCCGATCCTGCTCACCCTGTTCGAGCCGAACGTCGCGGCGGCGCAGGGCGTGCCGGTGCGGTTCATCCAGTATCTGATCTTCGGGTTGTTGGTGCTGGCGCTCGTTTCGTCGTTGCAGGCGGTCGGCTGCGTGCTTTCCGTCGGGCTGCTGGTGACCCCGGCGGCGACCGTTTCGCTACTCACCAACCGGACGTCCGCGTTGTTCTGGGGCGGCGGGCTGATCGGCGGAGTCGGCTCGGTGGTGGCGGTCCTGCTGTCCGGGAAATTCGGGATCGCGCCGGGCCCGGCGATCGTGATCGTGCTCGGGCTGCTGTTCGTCATGGCGTATCTGTTCAGCCCGAAATACGGCCTGCTGGCGCCGCGACGGGGGTAGGTGAGAATCGAAGAGTTAGGCACCACGAATCTGACGAATCTAGCGAATCTGAACCGCATTGTAGCGGCGCTCTGTGAGCGTCGAGGTGAATGAATCGAGCGAAGCCTCTGCAAGGAACACGGCAGACGGTCACAGACCGCCGCTACAATGAATGATTCCCATGACTGCCCCCACAGTTTCAGTTACACCCAAGCCAAGAGCGCTGATCTGGCACGTTGTTTTCTCAATCATTCGTCCGATTCGTCAGATTCGTGGTGCCTTCAATCTTCATCTCCACTTGCGGAGATGGTCTGGACAAGCGCGGCCCTTGTTTCATGCTCCGCCCCATGCCTTCCGTCCACGTTGATCTCGCCGAACGCGCCTACAATGTCCTTGTCGAACCAGGCCTGCTAGGCCGAGCCGGTGAAGCCCTGGTCAAAGCCGGAATCTCCGGCTTGCGCGCCGCCATCATCAGCGACGAAACGGTCGCTAGATTCCACGCGGGAGCCCTGATGGCGTCGCTCGAAGCGGCCGGATTCCGGCCAACGCTCCACACGGTGCCAGCCGGTGAGGCGTCGAAGTCGATGACCCAGACCGAGACGCTGTGCCGGGAAATGATCCGCGCCGGACACGACCGGAAGTCGCTGGTCGTCGCCTTGGGTGGCGGCGTGGTGGGTGATCTGGCCGGATTCGTGGCGTCCATTTTCTATCGGGGGATCCCCTTCGTGCAGGTGCCTACGACCATCGTCGCGCAGGTCGATTCATCGGTCGGCGGCAAGACCGGGGTGAATGTGAGCGAGGGCAAGAATTTGTTAGGCGCGTTCCATCAGCCGCGGCTCGTGCTCGTGGATCCGGAAACCCTGCGGACGCTGCCGGACCGGGAATTTCGCGAGGGCTTCGCGGAGGCGATCAAACACGCGGCCATCCGCGACGCAGCGATGCTCGACGATCTCGCCGCTTTCGATCCTAACGGCCGCGACGTTCCGCCGGACCTGATCGCCCGCAACATCGCCATCAAGGCCCGCGTGGTGGAGGCCGACGAACACGAGACGCACGACATCCGGGCGCTGCTGAATTTCGGCCACACCATCGGCCACGGCATCGAGGCGTCGGTGCCGTACGGCGAAATGTTGCACGGCGAGGCGATTTCGCTCGGCATCCGCGCGGCGTTGTTTCTATCCCAACGCCATGCCGGGCTTTCACCCGCCGACAGCGCGAAGGTGATCGCGTTGTTGGACAAATATCACCTGCCGCTGATCCTCCCGGCGGAGATCACCACTGACACCGTGATGGAAAAACTCGCGCGCGACAAAAAGTTCTCCGCCGGGGCGATCCGCTTCGTGGTGCTCGACGCGCTGGGCAGCGCCAAGGTGATCAACGCGGTTACCGCGGAGGATCTGCGGGAAGCCATCGGTTTCCTGAGGGCTTGATCAAGCCCTCGATTCGCTTACAGACCCGCTGAAAATGCGCGAAGGCAGGGATCGACCTCCGGGCGGTCCTGAGAATGAAAAGTCCATGTTTGGCCGGTATGGCATCTCATGGACGCCGCATTCGCCAGACCGCCCGGAGGTCGGTCCCTGCCATTTTCAGACAGCCTCTTGCAGAATGAGGATTGAAGGATCGTCGATGAGGTGCTCGTTTATCTCGCGTGAAGCAAAATCCCATCAACACCCGCAGAAAATTCATCGCAGCGACCGCCATGGCAGCCGGCTGGCCCTTCGTCTCCCGCGCAGCCTCCCCGGCGGTTCCGAAAAAACTCGTCCTGATCGCCGGGAGACCAAGTCACCCAGCCGGCATGCACGAGTTCCACGCCGGTTGCCTGCTGCTCCAGAAATGCCTCGCCGGGATCCCCGGCCTTGAGGTTTCCGTCCATCCAAATCACTGGGTCAGCGACGAAAGCGTGCTGGAAACCGCCGATGCCGTGGTGATCTATGCCGATGGCGGAAACGGCCACCCCGTCCTCGCCGCACCCGGACGGAAGGAGAAAATCCAGAAGCTCGTCGATCGCGGCGGCGGCGTCATGATGATGCACTACGCCGTCCAATGCGCGGACCTGGGCAAGGATCAGGGAGCTTCCTCGGAGGTTTTCCAGAACTGGATCGGCGGAAATTACGAGGACGGATTCTCCTGCAATCCGATCTGGGACGCTGACTACGAGAAATACCCGGATCACCCGATTTGCCGCGGCATGAAGCCTTTCAAGATCAAGGACGAGTGGTATTTCTCCATCCGCTTCCGCAAGGAGATGGAGGGTGTGAAATCCCTGTTGGTCGCCACTCCCAGCGACGAAACCCGCGACGGCCCATACGTCCACCCGAAAGGTCCTTATCCGCACATCCAAGCGAAGAAGGGCGAGGAGGAAACGATGATGTGGTGCGTCGAGCGGCCAGACGGCGGGCGAGGTGTCGGCTTCACCGGCGGCCATTTCCATGAGAACTGGGCCCACGACGAATTCCGCAAAGTCGCCCTCAACGCCATGCTCTGGATCTGCAAGATGGAAGTGCCTGCGAAGGGAGTCCAATCCACTGTTAGCAAGGACGACATGAAGGCGAACCTGGATAAGAAATAACAGCCACTGCCCACCTGAAAGCGGTCCGGAGTTCACGGTTTACCGTGCTCTTCCGAAGACAACCTGAAGGTTGGACTCCGGACAGCACCATTTCCAGCAGCTCCCTAACACGCCAAAACCGGCTATCCAGGCCGGACCATCTCGAACAGATCACCGGTCCGGCAATACCAGTTCGGCACGGACATCCGGCCGACGGGATGAAACCGATCGCCCCGAACGCGCAGGGTATCACTGTCGAAAAACTCCTCCCGCACTTGCACCCGATGGACGATTCCCAGCACCAGGCGATTCTCGCCAATCTGTTGGATCGAATGGACCTTGCACTCCAGTGCAGCGGGAGAGGCGGCGATCCTTGGCGGTGAAACGGACGAGGATGCCGCGGTTTCCAGTGACTCCCGCTCCGTCTCGCTGACGCCATAGGGCACGGTGGCGGACGTGCGGTTCATGACTTCGGCAAGCGCCTCATCCACCAGATTCACGACGAACTCGCCGGTGCGGCGGCAGTTTCTGGCAGTGTCCTTGGGCGAACCGTCGTCGCGGTCACCTGGCGCGAAGATCACCAGCGGCGGCTCGGAGCCGAAGACGTTGAAGAAGGAGAACGGCGCGGCATTCACGCTGCCGTCCTCGTTGAGGGTGGTGACCCACGCGATGGGCCGGGGCGTCACCAGTCCTGCTAGAATCGGATAGGCGCGGTCGGCGTGGGTGGTCAGGAGGTCGAGTTCGATCATGGAGTTGGTGATTTCCCGACGACACTCAACGTCTCCCCGTCCGCGAACTTGGTGCGCATCAGGTCGCCGGGTTTCAAGGTGTTAGCAGAGGTGACGATCCCGCCATCCGCCGCGAGGGTGATGGAAAACCCGCGCTGGAACGCGGACTCCGGCCCGAGCGTCCGCAGCAGGCCGCGCAGCCTGTGGAGGCGCTCGGTGCGCTCGTGAACGATGTCCTTGCCAGCCCGCTCGAAGCGTTGGCGCAGGTCTTTCACGGTGTCCATCCGGCGCTCTAACACGCGTTCCGGATGGCAGGTCTTGTGGCGGGCGCGGGCTTCATTGAGGCGCGTCGCGAATGCTTCGAGCGAGGCCCGTGTGGTTTGGGAAAGCAGGCTGCGGGCGGAATCCAACCGCATGACAGACTCGCGCAGGAGCTTCTCGCCATCGCGTTGCAGGGCACCCCGGCGGAGCGCTTCGACCGCCAGTTGGGAGCGGGTCAACCGCTCGCCGACGACCCGCGACATCCGCCGGCGGAGTTGTGTGAGCCGGGCCATCAACTCCGCGCCGTCGGCCACGGCCAGCTCGGCGGCGGCACTCGGGGTGGGTGCCCGCAGATCGGCCACGAAGTCGGCGATGGTGAAATCAATCTCATGCCCGACAGCGGAGATGATCGGGATCGGGCAGGCGGCGATGGCACGGGCGACGATTTCCTCG
>JBGSOI010000150.1:0-6516 GCA_041739215.1 Akkermansiaceae bacterium | reverse complement strand
GTCACGCGGCAGTTCGAAAGGGACTATTACCGCTATTACAACTTTCCGTCCTACTGGGAGGGAGGCGGGATCTTGGGCTTTGGCGGAATGCCCGCTCTGTCGCCGTCGGTGCAGCCTGACGATTACCTGAAGGAGACCAATGATCTTCTGAATGACGTTCATTTGCGCAGCACCAAGGCGGTGGAAGGGTATGAAATTCTGGCGACCGACGGCTTGCTCGGCTCCGTCACCGGCTTCCTGGTGGATCAAAAGAGTTGGGCGATTGGTGAAATTGTCGTGGAAACCGGCCATTGGTATGCCGGCAAACAGATCCTGATTTCACCCTCGACGGTCAAGACAGTCAGTTATGAAACCTCAGAGATCGCAGTGAGGCTGACCAAGGCGGATATTCAAAGAACCGGCGAAGATGAGATCGCAAGGGCGGCACCTTCGATTCGTCGCTGATAGAGGATGGATAGACTGGAATCGAAATCATTTGAAGCCCTATGCACGACCACCCACATGGCAAGGGAATCGCTCAACCCAATCCGAGTGTCATCGGATCGAGAACACGTGAGATGGTTCGCGCCCGGACCCATGAGCTGGCTCTGATCGCAGGCCGCGGCTCCCACGAGATCAAACAGGTCGATTACGAACGGGCCAAACGTGAAGTGACCGGCGAATCGAATTTTGATCGGCAGGAGGCAGTCCTCAGCTCAACGGGGCCGGACGTCGTCCGGTTAGATCGCCGTGGAGGCTTGGCGCAGGAGAGGTTTGATGAGTGACGTGCTGAATACCAGCGACACGGCGGTGAAAAGAAAAAAAATGACCGCACGGTGCGCCCGCTTGGCAAGGGAACCTACGGAGTTATCCGCCCGGGCGGCGGCAAGACCACATGCCGCCGGCCAAGTCGAATCCCGTTTAGATCTTGGGATCAAACGCGAGCGCGGCAGCCTTGCTTTCCATCTCCACCCGCAGCCGCGAGCACATCATGTTGCAGAGTTCATTGACGATGGGATCCGCAATGTAACAGACGGTTGTCATGCCTTCCTTGCGCATCCCGATCATCCCTGCGTCGCGCAGCACGGCGAGGTGCTTGGAAACGTTCGCCTGGCCCGAACCGGAGGCTTCCACCAACCGGCCGACGGTGTGCTCGCCCTGCATCAGCAGGTTGAGCAGGCGCAGCCGGACCGGCTCGGAAAGGGCCCGGAATCGGCTGGCAATGAGTTCCAGCGCCATCGGGGAAAGCAACTTGGCGGATTCGTTCGAGGCTTTTTTTGTCATTTTCAAAATATCGTTTGCTTCATCGCTATGTGGCGATAAAGTGAACTCGGTCAAACCGAAATCAAGCTCAAAAATTCAACACCGCCATGCAAACCAGCACTCAATCGATTCTTCCCGCTGAACTCAATACCCTGCTCTCCAAAGGCTGCTGCCTCGTGGATGTCCGCGAACCGGTCGAGCACGCGGAAGAGCATATCACCGGTGCGAAACTCATTCCGCTCGGCCAGTTGGAGAAGCGGACTGCCGAAATTGACAGGAACGCACCCGTCGTCGTGATGTGCCGCAGCGGCAAACGCGGCGGCGAGGCTTTGAAAAAATTGCAAGCGCTTGGAATCACGGACGTCCGCAATCTGGAAGGCGGCATCCTCGCCTGGAAAGCGGCGGGCCTGCCGGTGGGCACGAGCGGGGAAAAGGTCTTTCCGCTCATGCAGCAGGTCCAGCTCACCATCGGCCTCGGCGTGCTGACCGGGGCGATCCTCGCCCTAACGGTGAATCCCAACTGGGTCTTCCTCTGCGCCTTCTTCGGCGCGGGCCTGACCATGGCGGGTAGCACCGGCTGGTGCGGCCTCGCCATCCTGATGTCCAAAATGCCGTGGAACCGCGTGGCAGGCCAAGCGTGCTGCTCCACTGGCAATTGCTCAACCTCCAACTGAACCAAACCCATGTTCCTCAGACAAATTACCGACAGTTCCCTCGCCCAGAATGCCTATCTGATCGGCTGCCAGCGCACCGGCGAGGCGATCATCATCGACCCCGAGCGTGATGTGGATCGCTATCTGAAAATCGCGGCTGACAACGGTTTCCGTCTAACGGCGGTCGCGGACACCCACATCCACGCGGACTACCTGAGTGGTGCCCGTGAGCTGATGGAACGGCACGGCGCGATTGCTTATCTATCCGCCGAGGGCGGGCCTGACTGGCAGTTCGAGTGGGCGAAAGGAAAGGCAAATTCACGCTTCCTGCACGATGGTGACACCTTCCGCATAGGCAACATCGAGCTGAAAGCGGTGCTTTCCGCCGGGCACACGCCGGAACACATGAGCTTCCTCGTCACCGATATCGGCGGCGGTGCGACCGAACCGATGGGCCTGCTCAGCGGGGATTTCATTTTCGTTGGCGATGTAGGCCGACCCGACCTGTTGGAAAGCGCCGCCGGCCAAGCCGGGGCGATGGAACCCAGCGCCCGCACGCTCTATCAAAGCCTGCGTGCGACCGCCACCCTGCCGGAACATTTGCAAATCCTCCCCGGCCACGGTGCCGGCAGCGCCTGTGGCAAAGCGCTCGGCGCGGTGCCCACCAGCGTGATGGGCTACGAACGTCGTTTCAACGGTGCCCTGCGCGAGGCCATTGAAGGCGGCGAAGAGGCATTCGTGAAAGACATTCTATCAGACCAGCCCGCGCCGCCCCGCTATTTCGCCCGGATGAAGCGCGACAACAAGGCCGGCCCCGCCTTGCTGCCCGATGGCAAATTGCCCGAACCTCGACGCCTCCAGGCGAATGAAGTCAGTGCGTTGGTTGCGTCCGGAAACAAAGTATTCCTCGATCTGCGAGGCGACCGCAAGGCGTTCATGAAACAGCACCTAACAAACTCGTTGTTCGCCCCGCTGACCGGAGGCAAACTGCCTATCGTCGCGGGTTCCTATGTGGAGGAAAACGCGGCGATCATCCTGCTGGTGAACGACGCGAACGAGGTCGATCAAGCCGTGCGGGAGCTTGTCCGCATTGGATTGGATAACGTCGAAGCATGGATTCCCCCCAGCGAGGCGCTTGCCGTGCCGGGAGTGACCCGTCATCAGGAATCAATCACCACCTCCGAACTTGCTGACCATCCAGACGCCGTCGTTCTCGATGTCCGCGGTGCCGGCGAGTTTGCCGAGAGCCATGTGCGCGGCGCGAAAAACATCGCCTACACCCGCCTGGCCGCAAGTCTCGACGAGGTGCCGGACGCGCATCCTTTGTACGTGCATTGCGGCAGCGGCCTGCGTGCCAGCTTCGCCGTGTCCTATCTTTCCAGTCGGCATCGCGACGTCATCTACGTGGATGGGGCATTCTCTTCCATTCCGGACGGTATCAAAGAACGCGGCGAATGACGCCGAAAAGACACTCACCAGCCATCCGGAGACTCTTTCCCGCCGAAACTGATTTCTTCGATCTAACGAACTAGCATCCATCCACGGGCATCCTGCTTGAAACCCAACCCTTCAGCCAACCGAGCCGAACCCGAAGCGCCCTCCGGCATGTCATGGGTGATCGTACAAACGCTTCTGCTGGTCGGTGTGGGCATTGCCGCGGCTCTTACGCCGGGGGCGTGGCCCGAGGGGGTGGGCATTTCCACCGGCATCTATGCCCTTATCCGGCATCCGCTCTATGCCGCGATGATGGCCATGGGGGTGGGCAGGGCCTGTTTCTGGAGCAGCGGGACCGGTCTCGCAATTGCAGGAGTCTTCATCCTTTTTCTTCACGCGAAGGCCCGCTTGGAAGAGCGCCTGTTAGCTGCGAGGTTCGACAACTACGCGCTCTATGCTTCCCAAGTGCCGCGCTACCTTCCCGGTTGGCCCAAGACCCGGAACGACGGACCATGAATACCCTCGCTCTTCTCGGTGCCGCACTGATCGGCCTGTCGCTCGGACTGACCGGTGCCGGCGGCAGCATCATCACGCTGCCGGTGCTGGTCTATCTGGCAGGACTGCCGCCGAAGGAAGCGGTAGGACTGAGCCTGTTCGTCGTCGGTGCCGCCGCGCTGGTGGGGGCGTTGCAGCGTCTTCGTTCGGGCGAAATCCACCTGAAGGCGGTGCTGATGTTCGCCATATCCGGCATGGTCGGCGCGGCGGGAGGAGCGCAGTTAACACCGTTGGTCTCCGGGCGGGTGCTGATGATCATCTTCGCCGTGCTCATGCTGGTCGTCGCCATCAACATGCTCCGGGGCTCGAAGATCGAACCGTCGATCAAAGCGGAATGCCGTCCGGCACGTTGCTTGTTAGCCGGGCTCGGAGTCGGTATTCTAACCGGCTTCATCGGCGTGGGTGGTGGTTTCCTGCTGATGCCCGCGCTGGTGAAGTTCGCCAAGCTGCCACTGCGGGTGGCGACCGGCACCTCGCTGGCCGTCATTTCCTTCAACTCCGCCGCCGGCTTTGTCAGCCATTTCGGCGAAGCTCCGCCGCGCTGGACGTTGGCATTTGTATTCGCCGGCATCGCCGCGGCCGGGGTCGTCGTCGGGTCCGGCTTCGCCAAACGACTGCCGGTCGCCCGGCTGCGGCAGGTGTTCGCGTTGATGGTGATAGTCACCGGCACATTCGTGCTTTGGCAAAGCTGGATGAAATGATTCCCTGCGTGCAATCCCTTCGGGCGAGCGATCTGAACGAACGCCTCGAAATTCTCAACCGACGCCGTTTTCGTGGAAGGGGTGATCAGTGACATTTCGAAATGTCATATGTCGTAATTCTGCCATGAAACCGCTATCAGCTAGATGAAAACCGGGCCTCCGCGATTTTCGGGGACGTTGTGGGTGATCGCGCAATCGCTTTTGCTCGCTGCCATCGGGATCGCCGCGCCTCTTTGGCCGGGGCGGTGGCCGAGGGTGGTGAGCGTGTCCATCGGCACCGCCGCCCTTCTCTATGCCGCGTGGACCGGGTTGTGCGGCGTGGTCCGGCTTGGGCGCCATCGCACGGCGCTGCCCGAGCCCCGTGCCGGCAGCACGCTGGTCACAACCGGCATCTATGCGCACATCCGGCATCCGCTCTATGCCGCAATGATGGCCATGGGAGTGGGCTGGGCATGTTTCTGGAGCAGTGCCGCCGCGCTCTTCCTCGCCGGAATGTTCATCCTCTTTCTTCACGCGAAGGCCCGATTTGAAGAACTCCTGCTAGCAGCCAGGTTCGACGACTATCCGCGTTATGCCTCCCGGGTCCCGCGCTACGTTCCCCGATGGCTCAAGCCCCGCCGGGAACTTCCGTGAATTCCATCGCCCTTTCGCCAAACGCCATGAAAATCCTGCTCATCGAAGACGAAAAGAAGATCGCTTCCTTCATCCGCAAGGGGCTTGAGGCGCAGGGGTTCGTGGTCGATGTCAGCCACGATGGCGACGAGGGCTTCACCGTCGCGACGACCCGGCCCTATGACGTGATCGTCCTCGACATCATGCTGCCAGGCCGCGACGGACTGAGCATTTTGCGCGGTCTGCGCGAGCGCAAGATGCCAGTGCCGGTCATCCTGCTCACTGCCCGCGGCGAGCTGAACGAACGCCTCGAAGGCCTCAATCTCGGGGCCGACGACTATCTAACAAAACCATTTTTCATCGAGGAGCTGATCGCCCGGCTGCATGTCGTGACCCGCCGGGCCTCGGGGGTGAGCCAGAGCATCCTGGCCGTCGCGGATCTAACGATCAACCTGCTCACCCGCGAGGTGACCCGCGGGGAACGGAGAATTGAGCTGACCGCCCGCGAGTTCGAGCTGTTGGAGCATCTCGCGAGATCGCCGGGCCGGGTGTTGACGCGCCCTCAGATTTGCGAACGCGTTTGGAACTATGACTTCGACCCGGGAACGAACCTGGTGGAGGTTTACATCCAGCGGTTGCGCAAGAAGCTGGAAGCCGAGGGCGAGGAGAAACTCATCGAAACCATCCGCGGGGTCGGCTACCGCATGAAACCAGCATCATGAAGGTTCTAACATTCCGCCTCAAGATCGCGCTGCTTTCGGCTATCATTTCCGGAGTGGTGCTGGTGGGCTTCGGGTTGGCCGCGTATTTCATGATCGCCCGCCAGAAGATCGAAAGTCTGGACACGGAGATCCGCTCCATCGCCGCGAGGCATCCCGGCTGGGTCAACAACCGCGGCGATTTCCAGCGGCTCGACGAAAGCATCGGGGAGCACGTCATCGTGATGATCCGGAATAGCGGCGGGGAAGTGCTTCACACCTCGTCAGGCTGGCCGAAGGAAATCAAACCGTTCCAAGGCAAACTCGCGGATGATCCGAAAGCCCCCGCCAAACCCGCCGATGACGGTGGCTTCCGCGGCGGCCGGGGCTGGGGTGGAATGGGCCGCGGTCTGGGGCCCGGCGGCGGAGGACAAGTGGCGTTTACCAAAATTCCGCAGTTCATGACCAACGGCCAGTGGCGGTTAGGCGTGCTCGGCACCGCGGACACCACGCTGGTCATCGGGGTGGATTCCCGGCCGACCCGCGCCGAGCTGGATCGCCTGCGCAATGCCTTTCTGCTAGCACTGCCGCTCGCCCTGCTCCTTGTGGGGCTGGGCGGCT
>JBGSOI010000103.1:0-10935 GCA_041739215.1 Akkermansiaceae bacterium | reverse complement strand
TTTTTGCAGGGGTCCTACAAGTCGGAGCTTCCTTCGCTGAGTTATCTAACCTTCCTGGACTGCCTCTACGCGTATTCGTACATCGTTTCATTGGTTTTATTCGTGCTCTTCCTCTGGGGAACGAATGTCTATGCGGAAGCTACTGAGGCCGAAAAGCGCGATGCCTCGGAAACCATCGACAATATGGATCGTTTGTTCCAGATCAGCGCAGTGACAGGGTTTTTCGGAGTCACGTTTTTAGCCTGGTGAGGTTGAAAGCCCAGCACGACGTTCACTCTCAGGATAAGTCCGAAAACATCCCGCGATGCTCCATGGAGTGGCTACGCCTCGCACGGCATCTGGCATTCACCTGTGTCACCAGGATACCTTCCGTGCTACTTGTAAAGTGGCATCAGCAGCGGAACCAGAATGACCGAGACCACCATCACCACGAGGCTGAAAGGCACTCCGACCTTCACGAAGTCACCAAACTTGTAGTTGCCTGGACCCACGACCAGCGTGTTCACCGGTGATGAGATCGGCGTCATGAAGGCGGTGGAAGCGGCGAGCGCGACGATCATGGCGAACGGATAAGGCGACGCGCCCATGTCCTTGGCGACGGCGAGCGCGACCGGAGCCATGAGGACGGCGGTGGCGGTGTTAGAGATGAACAGTCCGAGTGAGGCTGTGATCAGGAAAATACTTCCCAGCACCACATAGGTTCCGGCACCGCCGATGGCAGACATCAGGCCCTCGGCTGCCATTTCCACTCCTCCGGTGCGCTGCAAGGCTAGCGAAAAGGGCAGCATGCCGACGATGAGGATCAGGCTTTTCCAGTGGATTGAACTGTAGGCGCTGTTGAAATCAATGCACCGCAGCGCGCCCATGAGCATGCAGGCGATCAGGGCGGCCTGCACGTTAGGCACGACGCCGCTGATCATCAACCCCACCATCAGCAAAAGACAGGCGACGGCTTGGGGGGCCTTGCTTGAGGCAGGCAATACCTCATCCATCTCGGCGGGCAGGTTCAGCACCACCAGATGCGAGGGGTCCGTTTGCAATTCGCGGATGTGCTTCCAATCACCGATCACGAGCAGAGTGTCGCCGACTTCCAGTTTTTCCTTCAGCAGGTTGCCCTCCTGCGCCGTGTTGCCGCGACGGAGACCGATCAGGGTGAGGTGGCGCTCGCTCCGAAAGCGGGATTCAATGACCGTCTTGCCAGCCAGATCCGAATTCGCTCCGAGCATGACTTCCGCCATCCCGATCTCCTGCGAACGATCCGTAAAGTAATCGCCACTGAGCGGGAGCTCCTCCAGGGCATATTTCTGCCGAACCTCTCCAGCCGACTCCCTGAGCCCGAACACATCCACGAAAAGAATATCATCGGCCTGCAGGACAGTTGAGGCGGATGGGCTGATGATTTTGCGCGAAGACAGGAGCCGTCGCTCGTTGCGCAATGTGCGCTCGATGGCGACGATGCTCGCGCCGGAAGTGCTGCGCATTTCGACTTCCCCGATGGTCTGGCCGATCAGTGGCGAAGCACTCGTCACCCGCACCCGGTGCTCGCGGTTGGCGAGTTTGTATTGCTCCACCCAGTCACGCAGACTGGGCCGGCCTCTGGACTTGCTTTCATCTGCTGTTTTAGAGGAAAGCCAGCGGCGTGCGAAGAGCATGTAGAGGATTCCCAATACCAGAATGGGTGCGCCAAACGGGGTGAGGCTGAAGAAATGAAAACCCTCCGCGCCTTGGCGGACGAGCTCACTATTAACGACCAGATTGGGCGCGGTTCCCACCAAAGTCATCATCCCACTGATGAGCGCGGCCACGCTCATGGGCATCATCAGGCGGCTGGCCGCCATGCCGGTGCTTTGCGCGATGCGCAGCGCGACGGGGATGAAAATGGCGATGACGCCTGTGGAGCTCATCACCGAGCCGAGGATGCCTACGGCCAGCATCAGTAGGACGAGCAGCCGCGTTTCGCTGCTACCAGCTTTGGCCGCAAGCCAGTCTCCCAATCGTTGCGCCACGCCGGTCCGCACCAGACCCTCGCCAATCACGAACAGCGCGGCGATGAGCACGATGTTAGGATCGGCAAAACCCGCCAGCGCCTCTCCCATGCTGATCACCCCGGTAAACGGCAGCAACACGATCATCAGGAGCGCCACGGCGTCCATCCGGGGCTTGTTGATCACAAACATGACCACTGATGCGATCAGCAGGCCGAGGACGATAAGAAGTTCATTATTCATAGGCGACAGGAAGAGACGCAAAAATTCCCGCAAACGAGGCGGCTGTCGAGATTGTTCCCCGGGGAGGGAACATGGATCCGGGCGGATCAGCCGACGGCGGCGAGTTCCGGCCACAGGTGGGCCGCCATTTTCATCCCGGCCATGTAGGCGTCGAGCGAGAATTTTTCGTCCGGGGAATGCGCGTTGTCGTCCGGCAGCGCCAGCCCGAGCATCAGGGAATCCGCCTTCAAGTGTTGTTTGAAAGCGGCGATGATGGGAATGCTGCCGCCGCCGCGGACGAGTACGCATTCGTGGCCGAAGCCGGCTTTAGCAGCGCGCATGCAGGCTTGGGCCAGCAATCCGGTAGGATCCACCATGTAGGGTCCGCCGCCTTGTCCCTCGGTCACGGTGAGTTTCACGGTGGGTGGGCAGATCGCTTTGAGATGCTTCTTCACCAGCGCGATGATTTTTTTCGGATCCTGGTTAGGGACGAGGCGCATGGTGATCTTGGCGCTGGCCCAGGAAGGGATGATCGTCTTGCCGCCCTCTCCCTGATAGCCACTGGTGAGGCCGTTGAGTTCGAAGGTGGGCCGCGCGGCGCGCTGCTCGTCCGGAGTGTAGCCGGCTTCGCCGAAAAGGGCGCCCACGCCGACGGACTTCTTGAACTTGGTTTCGTTGAAAGGCACCTTCGCCATTTGCTTGCGCTCGTAAGCGGATAGTTTCACCACGTCGTCGTAGAAGCCGGGGATGGTGAAGCTGCCTTTTTTGTTGCGCAGCGAGCCGAGCATCTGGCAGAGCACCATCGCCGGATTGTCCACCGCGCCCCCGAAGAGGCCGGAGTGCAGGTCGCGGTCCGGACCGTCGAGACGAATTTCTATCGGAGCCATCCCGCGCAGGGAATAACAGAGCGCCGGGTGTTTCATGCTGGGGATCTCGGTGTCCGAAACTACCAGGGCCTTGCATGCGAGTTCCTTCGCGTTTTTCGGCAGGAAATCATAAAGTGACTTCGAACCGACTTCTTCCTCACCTTCGATCAGGAAGTTCACGTTGCAGGGCAGTTCGTTTCCGGTCTTCAGCCAGGCCTCGACGGCGTTGATGTGGGCGAGGTGCTGGCCCTTGTTGTCGCTGATCCCGCGGGCGTAGACGTTGCGCCCGACCCGGCGGGGCTCGAAGGCCGGCGAGGTCCAGAGGTCGAGCGGCTCCGGCGGCTGGACATCATAGTGGCCGTAAACCATGAACGTCGGCTTTTTCGGATCCTGCTTCGGAGTCTTCGCGAGGACCACCGGGTAGCCGCTGGTCTTGCGGATTTCGGCCTTGAGGCCGGCTTTGACACATCGCGCGACCAGCCATTCCGCGCACCGCCGCATGTCGCCGGCATGGTCCGACTGGGCGCTGATGCTAGGGATGCGGGTGTAGGCAAAGAGCTCCTCGATAAAGCGCTCTTCGTTGGTGGCAATGTACTGGAGGACGGCTTGAGGTGTCATTGTGAAGAAGTTATGGACCAATATCCGGCAACGGGCAATCCCATGTATCAATTTTCGGAGTGGGATGGATGGTGCAAAGCTTGGCCAGCTATTGGGTCCGGAGCGGTGCGGGAATTGCCCGGCTCAAATTGACGGTCGTCGGCAGCTCCCCCTTCATTTTCGGCTGGATCGGTATGCGTGAGCGGCCGAGAAGGCCGCGATCCTGGAGATAGACGGAGAGCACAGCGGCGATTTCGTACGAGGTGCGGTCGATGTCGGTGCTCACTCCCGGGAGGCTGCCCATCAGCAGCGTCCCGCCGGCACTCGCCGCAGACAGGGCGGTGCCGACCCCGCCGGTCGCGATTCCCAACGCGACGCCAGGCTCCATCCCCGAGCTGCCGGTCGTGTTGAACCTCAGGAGCGGGACCAACCCCGCGCCCGTCACTTTGAAAACGGTGACGCTGGTCCGCATTTCTGTCCGGCCAGCACCGAGGCCGATGCCTGCGCGCAGGGCGCGACTGCCCTGATCAACCCGTTGGATCTGGCCGCGAACGATCCACGATCCCGGAGAGAGCGGGCTCGCGGCTCCAAGGACGGATGAATTCGCCGCATGGGTGTTCAGGTGGCTGGCGGTGCTGCGGGCGAGGTTTGTGACGATCTCGTCGCGGAGGACCCGCTTTTCAGCCGCGGAGCGCTCGCCGAGCTGGAAGGCGGAAAGCGGCGCCGAAAACCTTTCCACCCAGATGCGCGAAGGAGCCTCTCGAAGAGCAACTCGGTTGGTTTGTAGGGAGTGAACCTCTACCGAGCTGCAGGAGCAAAACGTGATGGCGACAGCTAGGCTGAGGAGCAGTTTGTGATCCATGAAGTTCGTACATTACCGCAGCATTTGAAATCGTAAAGCGGCGAAGTGGAGGGCCAGCGACGAACGAGCAGGTTAGAAAAATGGGAACGCGCAGGCATGCGAGGCAGAGGGTGGGGCAGGATATGACGAGCGCATGGGCGCTTTTTTAAGCCAAATCACCTTTGCCTTGCCTTTCCGACTTGCCTTCTCCAGCCGGATCCTCCAAGGCTCGTTCTGCGGGCTCAAACTTCCGTTTTCCCAACCATCACCAATACTATGCTCTACGTTGACATTCCCACCCAAGCCGAACTTCACCTTCTTGCACTTGAGCGGACACCTGGCTCGGTCTCGATCTATCTGCCGACCACGCCTGTTTCCGGCGAAATTTCCGGTGACCACCTCGTTCTCAAAAATCTCGGCAAGGACGCCCTCGCCCAGCTTGCCGCCATCGGACATGACAAGCGGGAGATCGCGGCCATCGAGGCCCATCTCGATGATCTGATCGAGGACGAGAGTTTTTGGCGGTTTCAGGCGCACAGCCTGGCGGTTTTTGTGACACCGGTGGGCGTGCGGACTTTCCGGGTGCCCAATGCGCTCAGCCCGCTCGCCGAAGTGGCTGACCGCTTTTGTCTCAAGCCCCTGCTTCGCGCCGTCACCTTCCCTAATATCGCCTATGTGCTTGCGCTGGCCGAAGGCAGTGTCCGGGTGCTGGAAGTCTCGTCCGATCTGCCTGTCACCCCGGTCTCGCTCGCCGATCTACCGAAGAGTGCCACAGAGGTCCTCGGGGTTTCTTCCCTGGGAGTGCGCACGCAGAGCCGCCGCACCGATTCCGCAGCGGGCCAGAGAGGGCAGCTCGCGAAATTCGCCCGTGCTGTGGACCGCGCCCTGCGCGGCTTGCTGGCCGGTCAGGAGGTGCCTCTCTTTCTGGCCGCCGACTTGTCGCTGGGAGCTATCTACCGTTCGGTCAACAGCTACCCGCACCTTTCGCCGTTTGGCATCAACAGCACGCCGGAAAAGATGAGCGACGCCGAGATCGCCACTGAGACGCGCCCCCTTCTCGACCGGATCTATGCCGAGGAAGTGGCCGCCTTCCGCGATCTCTATGCCTCCCGCACCAACAGCGGGCGGGGAACAACCGACATTGCCCAGGCCGCCCGCGCTGCCACCATGGGAGCCATCGCCACCTTGTTGGTGGATATTGATGCCACTGTGCCCGGCACTGTGGACGAAGAAACGGGAGCCGTGACTTTCGCGGAGATCGAGACTGCCTCGAACTATGGAGTGGTAGACGAGATCGCCCGCCGCGCGCTCCTCACCGGCGCGAGGGTGCTGGCAGTCCGTGCGTCCGACTTGCCCGCCGCCACACCGCTGGCGGCGATTCTTCGTTACCCAGTCTAGGGCGGTCGTTCCGCGACCACGATTGACAGAAGAAACATGGCTGAGTAAAGCGTAATTCCATGAGCGAAATCATTGAACATTCTTCGCAGCCCGAACCCTCATTCGTTTCCACCGGTTCCCTGCCGACTGCTGGAGAAGTTCAAAAACTGGTGGATCAAGCGCACGGGCTTTTTTCTCTCAACGAAGACGGACAAAACTCGCAGGTTTATCCGGCGCTGGCACGCGTGCCGGCCAGCTTATTCGGTGTGTGCGTGGTCGGCACCAACGGCAATGTTTATTCCGTCGGGGATGCGGACTACGAGTTCACGATCATGAGCGTCTCGAAGCCGTTCCTCTTTGCCCTGGTGTGTCAGGCGGTCGGCGTCGAGGCGGTGCGGCAGAAGGTCGGCGTGAATGCCACCGGGCGGGCGTTCAACTCGCTGGAAGGGATCGAGCGGGGGCCCGGCGGGCAGACCAACCCGATGGTCAACTCGGGGGCGATCGCCACGACCAGCCTCGTGCCGGGTGACGGCTTCGAGGAAAAATGGAAATTCATCCACGAGGGATTGTCGAAGTTTGCCGGGCGGACGCTTCCGTTGAATGACGAGGTCTATGTCTCGGCCTCGGAGACGAACTTTCGCAATCAGAGCATCGCCCGGATGCTGCAGAGCTTCGGCCGCATCTACATCGAGCCTGCGCAGGCAGTGGATCTCTACACCAAGCAGTGCGCGCTCAACGTGAGCGCAAAAGATCTGGCGGTGATGGGGGCGACCCTCGCGGACGGCGGAGTGAACCCGATCACCAAGGAGCGCGTCGTGGACGCGAGCGTCTGCCATTACGCGCTCGCCGTGATGGCTACTGCCGGGCTGTATGAGACATCGGGCGACTGGCTCTTTGATATCGGGCTTCCGGGCAAGAGCGGGATCGGCGGCGGCATCGTCACCGTCTCGCCGGGTAAAGGCGGCCTCGGAACATTTGCCCCGCCGCTCGATGCGGCCGGAAACAGCGTGAAAGGCCAACTCGTGGCCAAATTCCTTTCTCAGCAGTTGGGCATGGACCTCTTTGTTTCAAAACCTCAAGTCTGAACGATCACCCCGAATCTATATGAGCACCACAAAAACCATCCGCGACCCCTGGCTTCCGATGATCGTTATCGCCATGGGACAGGCGCTCATGTCCTTCAACGTGGCTGCCCTGCCCGTGTCCATGGGGGGGATGGTGGAAAGCTTTGGTGTTCCGCCGACAACGATCGGAACGGCGATCATCATGTATTCGATGGGTGTCTCGGGCTTTGTGCTTCTCGGGGCAAAGCTGGGCCAGCGGTTTGGATCCAAGATTTTTTTCCAAGCGTCCGTGGCGCTATTTCTCGTTGCTCTTCTCCTGGTGGTCTTCAGCCCTTCGGCTAAGTTCCTGCTTCTTGGCCAGGCTCTTGCCGGTCTGGCAGGAGCGGCTTTGGTCCCGACCCTGGTCGTCCTGATTTCTAACCATTACCATGGCGAGCAGCAGGCCAAGGCCGTGGGTTTTCTGGGTTCGGCCCGGGCCGCCGCCGGCGTGCTGGCCTTTTTGATCATCGGTTCCCTCGAGCGTTTTGTCGGATGGAGGGCGGCCTTTGGTCTCCTGATCATTCACGCTTTGGCGATTCTCATTCTGAGTTACAAGCTGAAGCCCTCCCATGGTCGCCCGGAAGTGAAGATCGACATCATCGGGGTCATCCTTGCTGCCAGCGGCATTATTATTCTGACGCTGGGGGTGAACAACATCAGGAACTGGGGTATTTTTCTTGCAGGACCGAATGCCCCGTTCGAGCTGCTGGGGATATCCCCGGCACCGATGATGTTCTGTGTCGGCGTGATTCTCATCTCGGCATTTCTCGCATGGACCCGCAAACGCGAGGTGGACGGCAAGACCCCGCTGTTTGCGTTGCAGGTCGTCGAGTCCCCGAAGGAGCGGGCCGCAGTACTGGCCATGTTCACAATTGTCGCCATGGAGGCGGCGCTGAACTTCTCCGTACCTCTCTACATCCAAATCGTGCAGGGACGGAGCGCGTTCGATACGGCGATCGCGATGATGCCGTTCAACCTGTCCGTGTTCTTCACGGCCTTCTTGGTGGTCAAGCTCTACGACCGGTTTTCACCCAAACAAATCGCCAGGTATGGGTTCATTCTTGCGGCCGCTGGTGCCTATTGGCTCACATTTGTGGTCACGAATAACTGGAGTTCGTTTCCGGTCCTGATCGGCCTCGTCACGTTTGGGATTGGACAGGGCGCCTTGGTCACTTTGCTGTTCAACGTCCTGGTGACTTCCTCGCCCAAGGAACTTGCGGCAGATGTGGGGTCTATGCGTGGCACGGCGAACAACCTGGCCGCTTCCATGGGCACTGCGCTCATGGGCGCGCTGGTTGTCGGAATATTGAGTGCCGGAGTGATGAAGGCTATTACCGCCAACCCGGTTCTGACTCCCGAGCTGACCTCCCAAATCAATCTCGATAACATTAACTTCCTCAGCAACGATCGACTGGCGGAGCGCCTCAAACAGACCACCGCCACGCCTGCGCAGATCGAACAAGGCCTTGCTGTGAACGAAGCCGCCCGACTCCGCGCTTTGTAGGTGGCATTTTTCGTTATGGGATCGCTGGCCCTTCTGTCGATCTTCCCATGTGGAAGACTGCCCGATTATCGTCCGGGAGAAATTCCGGAGGAGGACGAACTCGCGCATTCGACGAACCCCAAACCCGCCTGATAGCCGCCATGATGAGTTTCAGAAATTTCGGAGCAGGTCTGGTTGCCGTGGCCTATCTGGCGCTTTGCACTTTCCGCACCGAAGCGGCGGACCCCGGTGGGAAAGAATCCTCCACGCCGGAAGCCACGCAGGCCGCTCCCAGCGAGCCGACGATTCAGGTCATCGAATCCTCCAACTACGACGCCGACTTCTCCCCCGGCGAATCGACGACGAACACGCCCGCTGAGCTCGACGAAATCTACGCCCCCAACCAGGGATATTTGGATTCTTACGGGGTGAACCGTCCGCTCGACCTGCTGATCGCGCCGCTCGACTCGCTCTATGAGAAGACGGGACTGAGGATCGGCGTGGCAAACACGATGCTCTTCATGCAGCCGATGGGCGGGCAGAGCTCCCGCTACGGTGCGGCAGGGGATCTGGACCTCATGTCCTCGTGGACGCTGATCGGGCGGGGCACGAAAGACACCGGGCGGTTTGTTTTCACCGGCGAGTACCGGTACCAGATGGGCAGCCAGCCGCCCTCGCAGATCAGAGGACAGATGGGAACCATCGTCGCCCCGACCGGCACCTTCAATGACCGCGGCTGGGTGATCCGGGATGCGTATTGGATCCAGCGGCTCTTCGACGCGCGCGTCCGGATTCTCATCGGCCGCGCGGACCCCTCCGACTACGTCGGCTCCCACTGGCTGCAAAACGTGAACAACTCGTTCGTGAACCGGAACTTCTCCGCGAACCCGGCGATCCCTTTTCCCGGGCACGGGCCGATGCTGGGCATTTCGATCCGGCCGACCGACCAGTACTACATCACCGCCGGAGCGAGCAACGCTTACAGCAATACGATCCGGGCCGAGTTTGATACGCTGTTCAACGAGTGGGACATCTTCAGCTTCGCCGAGGTCGGCTACACGCCAACTTTCAAAGGCCTTGGCACCGGCCGCTATGCCTTCGGGATCTGGCACATGGATGCGCAGAGCAAGTTCAGCCTGCCCGAAGACTACGGGTTCACGTTCATCGCGGACCAGAACCTCAACGAAAGTTTGCAGGTCTTCGCCCGGTACGGCTACTCCGATGGCACGCTCACCAATATCCGGCAGTTCGGTCAGGTCGGGCTCGGGCTCAGCGGGTTGCTCGGCCGCCAAGACGATCTCACAGGGGCCGCGTTTTCGGTGGTTTTCCCCCGGAATGAGACCTCGCGGAACGAGGCTGTGCTCGAGGTTTTCCACCGCTTTCAGGCGAGCCAGAATACCCAGCTGTCCGTAGGCGTGCAGCTCATCGCAAACCCCGGCAATGCGCCGGATAACGAAACCGCCGGCGTTTTCTACGCCAGGCTGCGCACCTCGTTCTAAGCGCGATTCTTGGCAATAACCGGACCTCAAAAAAATAAAGCTCGAAAAATTTCAGGCGGCGATTCAATTCCTTAGTTGCCCATCACCGTCCATTCCTACCAACCGACCATGCGATTTCTCCTTCCCGCCGCAGCCATCCTGCTGACCGCCTGCCACACCGCCCCCAAAAACGGAGCCGATTGGGATGTTCCGCTGACGCTCAAGACCTCCGGCCCCGCCTACGCGGCGTATGTGATCGAGCGGGCGGATGCCAACAAGGACGGCACGGTGACCGTGGTGGAGTGGGTGAATGCGGGTGGCACCCGGCGCAGCTTTGCGATTGTTGACCAGAACAAGGACGGCGTCGTGACCCGCACAGAGCTGGTGAGGATCGGGTCAAACGCCAAGTTTTTTGACCTGACCCGACGGTATGCGGATTTTAATAAGGACAACAAGCTGACCCCCCGCGAGTTCCGGACGCCGGGCGGGGTTCGTGTCCTGAGGATCGAGTTTTAGCAAGGCCAGCACGGTCCGGCTTAACCAAAAAGCAGCGGATGAGGCCTGCGAATCGTGCAAATCCCCGCGAATGGGAAGCACGTCCCGAAGGACAACCTCCTAATTGAGATTCCAACAACCCGCAGGATTCGTATACACAAACGTATGAACTCAAAAATTTTTGGTTTGGCGATGTCGTTATCCCTGCTTGCACTCCAGCCCGGGTGCTCGCCGCCCGCTCCGAAAAGCCCGCCGCCCGTCCGCCCGGTCAAGACGATGGTTGTGGCCGCCGGAGGCGATTCCCGGGACCGGGTATTCCCGGGCAAGGTGGAGGCGTCGAAGCAGGTTGAGCTCACCTTCCAGGTGCCCGGCCTGCTCGTGAGCCTTCCGGTCCGGGAAGGCCAGAACGTCGCCCAAAACGACGTGGTCGCCCAGCTTCGGCAGGAGGATTTTCAAGCGCGCCTCGCGGCGCTGCAAGGCCAGCTCGA
>JBGSOI010000102.1:0-7162 GCA_041739215.1 Akkermansiaceae bacterium | reverse complement strand
CCAGCTCAAGCTCGGGGAGCGGGCAGGATTCTTCATTGGGAAGCTGGCGGGGACGGCAGATGCGGCCATCCTAATCACTTCAAACGGTCGTACCAGTCTTTTGTGAGGGGTTTCGGAAATTATTTTTGGCAAAGGGTCTAGCCACCAGCCGTCGCGGTGACTACGCAAATTCCAGCAATTTTACGGGAACGGATGGCTGCTGCCGGGCTTCTGATAGGTCCAGCGTGTCGCGCATTCAAGCGGTCGCGGGAAGCGGGTCACGGACGGCCCCAATCCTCGGTGTGCGCCACCAGCTCGCACACTTCCTCATCAAACAAAAGTGTGCCGCCTTCACTGAAAAGATGAGCCGCATGCTCACGCCACCACGCTGCTGAAGCCGGTGACTTTTTCGCTAGAGCACTGATGGCGTCCTCAATCTCAATCACATAACCAACAGCCGGATCCTCGATGCCGGAAAAAATCCCGGATCCCCCGCTCTGAACATCCGGTGGAAAATTCGGTGACAAGGGCAGCACCAAGCCAACCCACTGCTCCCGGATCTTCTCCGGCGCTTCTCCCGGGGGGACAGCGACAATTCGAACGTGATTGAAACGGAATGACACCATGGGATCTTCTTTTGGACGCTTTGAGTTACTTCTGCTTTTTGGAAGCTTCCTGGTAACCTTGCCGTTGCTGTAGCCAACCGGAATTGCTTACAAGCCGCGAAACGGGGTTGCATCGGCCTTCCGCGCCCAAAATTCTTCCGGGCTGGGGCGATTCGTGAAGAGCGGAGCGAAGTGTCTTTCGACCTCGCGTGGATCGAGGAAACGGAGCGGGTGGGGCTGCGGGCCCTCGCCCGTGGGGAAATCAATTTCCGCCAAGGATCGAGGTTTGGATGCGTTGGATGGCGGTTTCTCCTCCATGCTTGAGGACGGTAGCGGAAAAATCGGGATCGTCGAGTGTGAGCTGGTGTGCTATGACGAGGGCCAGATCGTCCGACCAGTCCTTTTCGGCAACCAGTCTGGAAATGGTGGTGAGAAAGCTTTCCATGGGTTGGGTTGAGCCTGGATAATCCGACCGGCGAAAGCCAGCGCTCCATTCTCACGAGAAATTCAACGCGTCCATGTCGAAGACGACGGTGACATCCTCCGGCAGCGGAGTCTTTGATAGAATCTGTTGGACGTGGTTGGTCAGCGGGCGGGCGCGGTGGGAACGCAGCGTGATCTGGAACCGGAACTGGCCGTGGGAACGGATGAGCGGCGAGGGCAGTACTTCGCCGAGGGTGATGCCGTCAGGCAGGTTTTCCGCGAGGCGGAGGTGGAGCGTTTGCAAGGTGAACTCGGCGCGGCGCTCGTGGGTGGAGCGGCTGGTTAGAACCGCGCAGTGGGCATAGGGCGGGAACGAGTACTCGCGGCGGAATTCCATTTCCTGCTCGGAAAAGCCGTCGAAGTCGTGCTTGCGGGCGTACTGGATGGACGGCGAGTGCGGAGTGAAGGTCTGCACGATGACTTCGCCCTCGAGATCGCCCCGCCCGGCACGCCCGGCGACCTGGGTGATGAGCTGGAACGTGCGCTCGCCGGCGCGGAAGTCCGGGACATGCAGGCCGAGGTCGGCATTGAGGATGCCGACGAGCGTGACGTTGGGGAAATGCAGGCCCTTGGCGATCATCTGGGTGCCTATCAGGATGTCGATCTTGTGGGCCTTGAATGCTGATAGAGTGTCACGCAGGGCGTTTTTCCGGCGCATGGCATCGGCGTCGATGCGGGCGAATTTTGCCTTCGGGAAAACCTTGGCCATCACCTCCTCGACCTTCTGCGTGCCGTAGCCTTGCAGCAGGATGCCGGGATCGCGGCACTCGGGACATTTCCGCGGGACGATGGATTGATAGCCGCAGACGTGGCAGACGAGCCGTTCGTCGGTGCGGTGATACGTTAGAGCGACGGCGCAATGCGGGCACTGGCAGACGTGGCCGCAGGCGGTGCATTGGAGCGAACGGGCGAAGCCGCGGCGGTTGAGGAAGAGGATCGATTGCTCGCCCTTCTCCAACCGTTGTTCGAGGGCGGAGCGGAGCTTGTCGGATAGAATCGCGGTGCCGCCTTTCTGTTTGGCTTGTTCCAGGCGCATGTCCACCACGCGGACGAGCGGCATGGAGGCTCCGTCGGCGCGCTCGTTCAGGCGGAGGAGATTGTACTTGCCGGTTAGGGTGTTGTTCCACGACTCCAGCGAGGGGGTGGCGGAACCTAACACGATGGCGCACGGCTCGAAGGCGGCACGCAAAACGGCCACGTCGCGGCCATGGTAGCGCGGGACGTTCTCCTGCTTGTAGGTATTCTCGTGCTCCTCATCGACAAGGATGAGCCCGAGGTCCGGCAAAGGCGCGAAAACTGCGGAACGCGCGCCGATGACAATTCGGGCGACGCCCTTGCGGATGCGGTGCCATTCGTCGAAACGCTCGCCTTGGGAAAGGTTGGAGTGGAGGACGGCTACCTGCTCCTGCATGGCGGCGAAGCGGGATTTGAAACGGCGGACGGTCTGTGGTGTTAGGGAAATCTCAGGGACGAGAACGAGCACGGTTTTCCCGAGATCGAGGGCGCGTCGGGCGGCCTGGAGATAGACTTCGGTTTTGCCGGAACCGGTAACTCCTAGCAGCAGGATGGGCTTCGACGTGGCGGGATTGGCGACTGCTGATAGAACGACATCCAGCGCGGCGGCCTGGCCGGCGTTGAGTTCGAGCGGATTGGATTCGAGAATCTCCTCAACGTTGTCGGCATCGGGATCGCGGCGGACTTCCTCGGCCTCAAGCCGGAGGAGGCCGGCTTTTTCCATGGACTTGAGCGCGGCGGCATTGCCATCGCCGAGGTTGGCGACGGGCAGGCGCATTTCCGGGGCACGGGCTAACAGCGCGAGGATGGCAAACTGGCGGGGCGCGCGCTTCTCCAGTTTCGCCAGGACCACTGGATCAGGCGTTCCCTTCAACACCGCCACACGGCGGGTTTTCGCGGAGTTTTCCTCGGAACGCACGCCCTCGGGCAACACCGAGCGGATGACGGACTCGATACTGGAGCCATAGTAATGAGCAATCCAGTCGGCAGTGCGCAGGAGGACGGGGGTGATCAGCGGTTCGGGATCTATCAGCGACTCCAATTCTCGCAGGGAGAAGTCCGCTTGCTCGGGCTCGCCGGTGGAGAGCACGGTGCCGGTCGCGGATTTCCGGCGCAGCGGGATGCGCACCCGGCAGCCAGGGCGCACGTCGAATCCTGCCGGAATGGCATAATCGAAGACGAGCTCCGAGGGTCCATCGATCAGCACACGGGCGTTCATTGGGCAGAGCCTGCCCGCCTGAGCGGGGCTGGCCAAGGTTCATTTCGCGGGCATCATTTGATGTTCATCAGAAAATGTTCGGTAGAACAGTTTTTGCTTGCCATGCGGCCCGGGAATTTGTCATTCCTTCAAACGTCCCAACCAGCCAATCCCATGAAAGACACCGTCATCGATTCTCCCCCGGCTATCGAACGCGCATCGGAATACGCGATTTACAAGCCGAATTCCCGCGGCACCGGCGGGGTGGTCCGGTTCGGACTCAACTCGGTGAAGGCTGCTGTCTTTGTCGATGCCGCGGCCCAATCCGGCGAAAAACAGTTCGACTGGGAAAACAAGATCACCATGAAGTGGGGGCTCTCGGATCTGGGGACAGTGTTAGCCACGTTGCAGGGTCGAGAAGGGCAGGCCAAGCTTTTCCATCAGTCAGAGAAGGCGAACAGCGCCTTCGAATTGACTTTCCAGGATGATCCGGCCCGTGCGCCGTATCTCCTCAGTATCTCCCGCCAAAACTCGACCGACAAATCGCTGCGCAAAGTGACGATCCCCCTGGGTCACGGCGAGGCAGCGGTGCTCGAAGCCGCGTTGCGGGTTGCCGTGGCGCGGTTGTTAAGTTGGTGAGGTCGCAAGTTGCTTGGTCGGTCGTTCCCCCCGCCTCCCCCACGACCGGCCAAGCTCACTTCAAGGCATGATCCTCACCCGGTCTCCCGCTTGAGTAATGGTGAAGAGTTTGGCGGCGTTTCCCGCAGGAACGCGAATACAGCCGTGGGAAGCCGGATAGCCGGGAACGTTCCCCTGATGGAGGCCGAAGTCTCCGCAACTGAAACGCTGGAAATACGGCATGCTGGCATCGTTATAGAGGGTCGATTTCCAATCGCGGTATTTGTTGGTGATGACAAATTCACCGGTCGGCGTGGCATGGCCCTTTTTGCCGGTGGACACTTTGGTGGTGAAGATTTCCTTGCCTTCGGCGTCGTAAATACGGGCGCGTTGCTCAGCCAGAGAGATCTCGATCCTGCGCTCCTCGCGCAAAGGATCACGACCGAGGAACAAGCGCATCATCTTCACATCATTGCGGCGGGAGGCGAAATTGATCGGCCAAATGTTGGTGGTGCGGGTCCGCACCTGCATTTTCGCGCCGGCCCTTATAAGGTGCCGCGCGGTGGGGATGACTCCGGAATCGGCGGCCATCATCAGCGGCGTGACGTTCTGGTCGTATTTGAGCACCTTACGCAAGTCACCGGGCCTGACGTTTTTCAGGAAGTCGGGAGAAACCGGGAGATCAAAAGGGGTGTTAGGGTCAGCCCCGGCAGCCAGCAGATCCTTGACCGTGCGGTGGCAGCCGGTGGCAATGGCGAGATGAAGCGGAGCCTGTCCTTCCGGCAGGCGGAGGTTCACGTCCGCGCCATGTTGAATGAGCAGCGAAGCCACCCGGTCCTGCTTGTTGCGGATGGCCGCACCCAATGGCGTGTCCCGGGACGGGATGCGGGTTACATTGACCGGCACGCCGCAGGAAATCAGCAGGCTGACCATTTCAAGATCGCCCCGCGCGCTGGAATGATAGACGGCATTGCCTGCCGGAGCGCCGAAATCAGTTAGCAATTTTACGAACGAACCTTGTCGCCCGAGAGCCGCGCTCTCCACCAGCAAAAGTCCTTGCGGACCACGGGTCGATGCCTTCGCTCCATGACTCAGTAACAAGCGGGCAGTCTCGTGATCTCGCTTTGCCAGCGCCTTCCACAACCAGGCATCCCACTTTCCATCCGGCGGTTTTGCGCTGTGATTTAGGAAAATCCGGAACAGCGCCAGGTTGCCATTCGTGAGGATCATTTCCAGAGGCGACAGGCTGCCGGGAGATGGTTGGCGGATGTTCGGGTCGGCTCCGATTTTCAAGAGCAGCTCGATTTTCCGCGGATCGCCCGCAGCGACTGCATGATCCAACAGCGTCAGCCCGTCAGCTCCCCTGGCATTGGGATCAGCCCCTGCCGTGGCGAGCTTGGGAACGGACTCCAGCCAGCCTTGCCGGAAGGCGATAAGGATCGTCGATTCTCCCGCAGCATTGATGGCGCCGGGGTCGGCACCAAGGTCGATCAGCGATTCCATGAGATCGCGCCGCCCGGACTCCATGGCCACGTGCAGCAGCGGGTTTCCCTGACGATCCTTGAGGTGGGGGTCCGCGCCGGATTTCATCATCGCCCGCACGAAAGTCAGGCGGCCGTGGCGGATTGCCCACGGCAGGATTTTTTCCCCGTCCGGCATCAGTCCGTCGGTGCGGGCCCCGGCGGCCAGCAGTTTTTCCACGATCGCGGTTTCGTCGAGTCCGACGGCGACGCCGAGGACGCTGATTTGATCCGCCGTGGTGGCATTCACGTTGGCCTTGGCCGCGAGCAGTTTGAAAACGGAAGGAACGTCACGGTTCTCGATGGCGATGCGCACAGGCGTCCGCCCGCGGGCATCGCGCTGTTCGGTGTAAACCCCGACATCGAGAAGCCAGCCTGCGCGGGCAGAATCCTGGTCGGCAACGGCTTCCAACAACGCGTTGCCTGACGGTTCGATCCCGGCTTTCGAAAGCTCCCCCAGCGCGCGCCCACGCGGTGTCTCGCAGGACACTAGCAGCCCCGCGGCGACCAGCAGGGAACAGGTTCCGGTAAGGTGGAACTGCATGGGGTTATTCACAGTGGACTGCATCCTAGCGTCCGATTCATGAAGTGCAAGATCGCCGACCCGATTCCAGCAGCGAATTTTTCCTTGAGTTTGCAATGAACGGCGTCGAGTCTCCGCCCACTTGATGAAAACGGTTTTCACATGGCTGATGGTCTTTTGCGTACTGGCCGGGCTGAATGCCCGCGGCCTTGGTGCGGATGATAGCCATCTGGTCGTGCATTGTTCGCATGAGGTCGATACTTGTGCGCATGACGATTCCACTCCTCATCATCACCACGATGATCATGGGCATCATCATGAAAATCACGATGGTGATCACGATGGGAAGGACCACCATCACCACCACGAATGCTGCTCTCATGCTCAGCCGATGAGCGTGGACAACCATTTCATCTGCCGACTCGGGCTGATTCCCGGTTCATCTCTCTTGGGTGTTCGCCATGAAGGCGAAGCGATCCCCGATGAGCCGTTTCTGGGTTCGGAAAAACCGCCTTTGATTTGAGCGCGCGTTGATCGTGCTCCGGCGTGCCCTTGCTTCGCCGTCATTTCCCCGTTGGCAACGTTCGCTGGCCGGGGGTCGTCTATCAAAACGTTTTTCCATGCGCCGCGTGCAATCCATGCGCGGCCTCACAACCTAGAAACATGCCCAAATTTCATTCCGTGGCCGTGCTGGCGCTTGCCTCCATGTGCCTTCCACTCCGTGCGGAGCCTGCCGTCGTCGTCTCTCTTGCGAGCATCGGCGACCGCGTCCGCGCGCAGAATCCCGATCTCGCCGCCGCCCGCCTTCGCATCCAGGAGGCGCTTGGCCGCGTGAAACAGGCAGGTCGCCTTGCCAACCCGGAACTCGAAGCCGGCTTCGACCACAACCCGAACTTCCGCGAGGGGAAACTCGAGATTGGCCTTTCCCAACGCTTCCCGGTCACTGGCCGGCTGAAGCTGGAAAAGGACGTTTCCCTCACCGAGCTCCAGTCCGCCGAGGCCGAGGTCCGCGAAGTCGAGCGCCAGCTCACCGGCCAGGCCCGCGAGGCCGTGGTGAGAATCCTCGCGAACCGCCAGCGCCGCGCGCTTCTCCGCGAGCAATCCGACGTCACCGGCGGGTTCGCCGAATTCCTATCCGAAATCGCCGCCAAGGGCGAAGGCTCGCCGCTCGATGCCGGGCAGGCGAAACTCGAAGCCGCCAGCCTCGCCATGGACATGCAGC
>JBGSOI010000101.1:0-33866 GCA_041739215.1 Akkermansiaceae bacterium | reverse complement strand
GCAATTTCACCGGAGCCACCGGTTCCGAGCGTGACGCATGGACGCTGCGCCTCGGCCCAAGCGGCGCGACCGCCATTTGGTTAGGCTTCGACAAACCCACCGCCATCGCCCCGGAACCGCGGCTCAAGTCGCTGCTGGACGAATTCGTGAAGCGGTTGGGGAATAATTGATCGGCCTAACACCCGTGAGCCCGCCTCGCTGAAGCCCTCGTGGCTGGAAGTCGGGATCTGGTATCCCAAGGCATGGGCGAAGCCGGTGATTCTGCAAGCCAGTTCGCAGCCGCGTGCCGAACGGCCCTTCACCGCGTTCCACCCCACAAGGCGGGTGGTGCTGAATGGCCGTGTGGGCAAATTGCAGCCCATCAGGATCGGCATCGGAATACCTTACAGATTCGTTCCGGTCTGGAACGGTTGACGAGGCACCCAAGTGTGTAACCGAAAACGAGATGGCCGATCCAGCTGAGCTGCAGGCTGGTGGGAGTGATCACAAACATCATCTCCTCACCTTGCGGCGAAATCTTGAGTGTGACGATGAGGCAGGCCCATACAAAACAGCCAAAGCCAAGGGCGATGTGTTTCGTCACCCGGGGCGTGATGCGTGCTTGCTGATGCTCCGTGAGGAGTTGCTTGAGGAGGGCAAAGGCGCAGACAAATGCCATGCCCATCCCTCCGCCATTGCCGAGGTATCGCCAAAGGTATCCGAGGACCGCGTGATGATTGCCATCCCCGACCAACATGCCGCCGATGTTGGGAATGAAATCATCCATCCATCCGGCCATGATGAAAGGAATCCGCACACCATCGTAACAGGCGACTGCGATGATGCCCATGACGAAACCATGCAGCATCAGTCTGCCATAGCGGGGCTGATAACAGCTCAAACCCATGGCCATGCCAAGCGCCGGAATGACCAGAAGGAGCGAAGCAAAGGAAAGGTTGAAAATTCCCATGAATGACAAGGCAAGAGCCGTAATGGGAGCGAACCCAATACCGAAAATCAGAGTCGCCGCGATGCCATCATGTAGAAGTGGCACAGCATTTTTCCATCGCATGCCGTGATGCGTCAGGGCACCGAGAGTGAGAGGCGCGGTTATCCTTTTTTCAGACATGTAAACCGTCAATTGACCTTGTACTCTGCACGGACGATAGTGATGATATCCTTCTCGTAGAATGAGGTGTCGTTTTCGCCCTCGGTGGAGGTGGGGTTCATGATACGGATGATGTTGCTGAAATGGCGGCTGGTGGCGCTTGCTGAAGATCGTCTTGTCAGCCTTTCTTGTCTGGACTGTTGACGATCTTCGGTGGATCGATCTTCTTGAGATCATTCCATGGTGTTGAAACGGCATCATCCCCCTCACCATTCGCCACTACCCGGCGTACGCGATTGGTCTCAAGATCGATGTGCCAATTTGCGACGTAGCTGTATGCGCCATCGCCACCTTGGAGAAAAACCGTGATCTGCGACCCCTTTCGCACAAGTGAAAATCCAGCTCTAGATGGTCCGACGCCGGGTTGGGTCACATCTTTGACAAGTTCCACGGGAAATTCGAAGTAAGAGCGATTATTACCTTCCCGATCAGGAATGCTTAAAAGGATACGGTCGATCACCTTGTCAGGATAGGAGTCGCTCGCCGGCCCCAGGTATCCGTATTCAACGCGCTGCCCTGCTTTGAAATCGGCCGGCTTTCGGTCGCGGTGGCAAACATACACATGATATTCGGAATTGACTCTGTCGACCGTGCGATGCTCGAATTTGACTCCATCTAGCATTCCGAATATCGGCGGCCTGTTCGACGCAACAATTACTTTTTCCGGCTCTTTGAATTCTTCCGCAGCGGGAAGACCCTGAATCATTGATAAGAAAAGAAGTATGATAATGGGTTTTGTTGTCATGAATTTTATTGGACTAACAGTAATTGAATGAAGAGTGTGATGGGTATGATTGGTTTGGTTGGAAACTCATGGCCGGATCGTCATGAGGCGGGGTGTGGTCACCCGTCAATTGACCTTGTACTCGGCACGGACGATGGTGATGATGTCCTTCTCGTAGGATGAGGTGTCGTTGTTGCCCTCGGTGGAGGTTTCGGTGGAGTTGGCCGGGTTGATGTTGATGATTCCCATCGACGAATCCACGAGCGCCCCGATGCCGGTATTGCCAGCCGAGCGCAGGATGTTCTCCGCGCGGTTGCGGGCATCCTTGGCGGCCTCTGCCAGCATCTCCAGCTTGAGTTCGCCGAGGCGGGTGTAGTAATAGTTCGGCGCATTGGAGGTCACGAAGACGCCCTGTTCCAGCAGCGAGGTGATCTCGCGCGAGGCCTTCTCAATCTGCGGCACGTCCGGAGAACTAACGGATACTACCTGAATGGCGCGGAATCCGATGGACTTGCGGGTTTCCGTCCGCAGAGGCACGGTGGTCCCGGGAAGCACCTTGTCCTCACGCAGCATTTCGAACTCCTCGGTGATGCTTGCTGACTGGGTCTTGATGTCGTCAGGCATGATGCCCTGGGCTTTCAAAAACGCGACTACTTTGTCGGTTCCACCCTTCAGCGAAACATAAGCGGCGGTGCGGTCGCTTCCCTTGCTTTAGACGGTCGCCGACCACTGGATGAGATCGGAGACGATTCTCTTCTTGGCGGAGCCGGTGATGCGGATGTTGTTTTTATCCGGTTGTTTTCGAACATCCCGCCAGGTGGTGGCGGCGATGTAGGTGGAGCCCGCGAGGCCCAGCGCGAGGGCAAGGGCGGCGAGGGGCGGAAGGCTGATGCTGCGGATAGTGCGTTGCGAAGAGTTGTCGGTGCTCATGGTCGGGTTGGTGGCGACGGATGGAATAGCTCCCCGTCGTCCAGCAGATGCGGAATTCCTCCGTCAAAAGGATCAGGAATTTTCCAATTCTCGAAATTTCCCAAACGAGGTAGCCGCTGCGACCGTCTCTGCGGGCCTATTTTTTACCCGGCACTGGAAACAACTCGTGGCGGAGTCCGATCTGGTCTGCGGCGGCCGCGATCTGCCTGAGGCGGTAATGGAAGACGGCATCCGTCGGTTTTGCACCTGCGGGTAAGGTCACTTTCAGCCAGCGTGGCATGGGTTTCCCGAGGGAATCATCGTCGGGCGCTGTGGCGAAGGCTTTGAGCAGCGTGGGGAACGGGATCAGTTTTCCGTCGAGGTAATACTGGCCGCGTTCGTTCGCTGTCAGAGCGGTGATGCTTTCCTCAAAGAGCCCGGCGCGCACCAATTCGACGGCTGCATCGGTGTCCTTGGATTGGATCACTAACTTCTCCAGTTCTGCATTCGCCTGCCGCAGTCTCTCGATTTCCCCCGCATAGCTTTCCTGATTCGCCACTTCGTTCTTCACCTTGTCTAGCAGAGTCTGGTTTTCCTGACGGAGTGCTTCGAACTCCGTGGGAAGCGCCGCTTCGCTCGTGTTCCTCTTGCTGATCTCGCCGAGCATTTTCTGGTTCGATTCAAGAAGACCGGCGAGACGTTGCTTGGTATCAACAAGCTCCAGTTTCTGCTGATCCAACTCGGCGTTTTTATGCTCTAACTCCGCTTTGGCATCGAGCGCGCGCTTCATGCCGACTGACGTTCCCGCAGCACCCAGGATCAGCATCAGGAGTAGCGCTGCCCCTGCGAATACAGGACCTCGATGGCGTCGCGTGAAACGCAGCATGACATAGGCCATGCTCGGTGAACGTGCCTCGACAGGCTTGTGCTGGAGAAAGCGTTGCAAATCTTCCGCCATCGCTCCTGCGGATTCATAGCGGCGGGCCGGATCTTTTTCGAGGGCCTTGAGCACGATCCAATCGAGATCGCCGCGCAGGGATCGCGGCGAGACAGCGGACGCGTCCGCGAGCTTGGTGCTCGGCTTCGGCGGGATGACTTCGCGGATGAGGCGTTGCATCTCGGCATAAGTCGCATTGCGGAGTTGATGGCCGTCCAGTGGCGTCGTACCCGTGAGGAGTTCGAACAAGATCACGCCCAGCGAATAGATGTCGCTGCGGGTATCCACCGCCAGTGGATGGAGCTCCGCCTGCTCCGGACTCATGTATTGCGGCGTGCCGAGCATGCGGTCGTGCTGGGTGAAGAACGTTTTCTCCGTCAGTTCCATCCCGATCGCCTTGGCGATTCCGAAGTCGATCACCTTGACCATCGGCTTTCCATCGTGCAGCGGGACAAGTATGTTAGACGGTTTCACGTCGCGGTGGATGATGCCTTTCTGATGCGCGTGCTGGATGGCCGCGCAAACATCGGTGAAAAGCTCCAGGCGCTCGCGGGTATCGAGATGATTTTCCGCACAGTAATTCGTGATCGGCACGCCCTTGACCAGTTCCATCACGAAGTAAGGTCGCCCGCCTTCCGTCGTGCCCGCATCATGCACCTTTGCGATGTGCGGATGGTCCATCAGAGCCAGCGCCTGGCGCTCCGCCTCGAAGCGCGCGATCACTTCCTTCGAGTCCATGCCCGGCTTGATCACCTTGAGCGCGACCTGGCGTTTCACCGGCTGGCTTTGCTCTGCTAGAAATACGGTGCCGAAACCGCCCTCGCCGATTTGTTCCAGCAACTTGTAACGACCGATCATGTCTCCTTCTCCTTCCCTGCGTGTCTCGCGCCACAACGGATCGGCCAAGGGTTCCAAGAAAGTATCGTCCGCAAAGTGAGCCGCGATCAGCGACTCGACCTCATCGCGCAACGCCAGATCACCCGAGCATGACTCGTCGAGATACGCGGCGCGCTCCTGCGGGCCTGGGATTTCCAAGGCCGCATGCAGGATGATTTCCGGAGTGGATAGATTCGGCACGGCGGTTGATTCTTGGTGGAAGTGCGGGATGACAACAACCATCCTATGCGGAATTTCCCCGAAGAAAGGATCAAAAACTCCGGCCCCCTCAAACGTCCCGTTTCAGTTCCCGGAACAACCAGGCTCGCGCATAAATCCAGTCCCGCTTCGCAGTGGGCGTCGAGATGCCGAGGGCCTCGGCCGTTTCCTCGATCGTCATTCCCACGAAATAGCGCAACTTGACCACCTCGGCCTTGCGTGGCTCGATTTGAGCAAAGCGATCGAGGACATCGTTGATGGCTAAAATCTCGTCATCTTTTGCGGAAGGAACCTCGATGATGTCTTCCACGAAACCGGTCCGCTGCATTTCGCCGCCGTGACGCACCGCTTTCCGATGCCGCGCGCGGTCGATCAGGATGCGGCGCATGGCTTCGGCGGCGGCGCAGAAGAAGTGCTTCCGCCCTTCCCATTGTTGTTCTCCGGGCGAGAGCTTCAGATACGCTTCATGCACCAAGGCAGTCGCCTGCAGGGTATGCGCCTCAGCTTCCTGCCCCAGGCGCCAGGCCGCCAGCTTGCGCAACTCCCCATAGACGAGCGGAATCAGCTCTTCCGCCGCTTGCCGGTCTCCCTCGCCTGCCGCGTTGAGGATGCAAGTCACGTTGTCGCTGCCGTTTTCCATTCCCCACGCTCCCGTTTTCCCGAAGCCTCTGGCAATCAAATCCGAATGCGAAAGTTCATCACTCGCGCCGTGCCACCCATTATCGCGCCCGCTGAAGCTAGTCCCCGAGCCGATGCGCAGGCCCTTTCGCCGAATCTTTTTGTCATCGGGAAGAATCTTGATGTCCCACCGGACATCCCTACATTCATCGGACACCTCCTCTGCATGTCCGCTCCTCCCTTTTACGTTATCGGCCACAAAAACCCCGACACCGATGCGATCTGCTCGGCCATCGGCTACGCCGCCCTGCTCCGCGCCGTGGGGGAGGAACCCAACGCGATCTCCGCCCGTTGCGGTGAAATTTCCCAACGGACCAAGTGGGTGCTGGAACGCGCGGGACTCGACGCGCCGACACTGCTGACCGATGTGCGGGTGAATACCGGGATGATTTGCCATCGCAAGGTCATCAAGGTGGGACTTTCCGATACTTTCCTGACGGCTTACCGGCGCATGCTCGCCGCCGAGATCCGGTGCGTGCCGGTCGAGGACGAGGACGGCAACCTGTGTGGCATCCTCCGCTATTTCGATTTGCTCAAACTCCTCCTGCCCGCCGACACGGAAGGCCTCAGTGTGCGGACCATCCACGTTTCCCTGGCAAAGCTCGCGGACACGCTCCAAGCGGAAAGCCTCGGTGCCATGCTGCCGTCCCCGGAGTATGAGGAAGACATGATCCTGCTCGTTGGTGCGTCGTCGCAAGCCACCGTGGACAGACGCCTCAAGGAGGCAGTGCGGGACGGCAATGTCGGGAAATTCCTGGTCATCTGCGGGGACCGCCCGATCGTCCAACGCTATGCCATCGACCACGGGGCCCGCGCGCTGCTGGTCACTGGCAACAACCCGGTATCTGCCGAAATCCTGGCCTACGCCGTGCGCAAGGGCGTGGTCGTCTTGCGCTGCAATCAGGACACCGCCAGCGCTTCCACCTTGATCCGCTGCTCCCGCACCGTGCGCCACGTCATGGAAACCCGTTTCCAGACCGTCGGTGGATCCGAGCCGATTTCCCGCCTGCGCAAACGCCTCGCCGCCGTCGATCAGGACCTGTTCCCGGTCGTCGAGCACAGCGGTGGCAAAATGATCGGTGTGATCGCCAAATCCGACCTCGTCGATCCGCCCCGCATCCGCCTCGCGCTGGTCGATCACAACGAATACGCCCAAGCTGTTAACGGCATCGAGGAAGCGGAAATCACCGAAGTCATCGACCACCACCGCCTCGCCGGCGACCTCGTGTCCCGCGAACCGATCCGCTATCTCAACGAGCCCGTCGGCTCGACCTGCACGCTGGTCGGCCGGAAATTTTTCCACCGCGGCCTGATGCCCGCGCCGAGCGTGGCCATGTGCCTGTGCGCCGGCATCGTCTCGGACACGCTCTGCCTGACCTCGCCGACGACAACCCTGCTGGACCGCGAGATGCTCACCTGGCTCAGCGGCGTCGCGGGCGTGGATCCCAAGAAATTCACCGACGAGTTCTTCGCAGTCGGTTCACTCATCGCCAATGGCACGCCGGACGAAATCCTCAACGCCGACCGCAAGGAATTCACCGAGCAAGGTTTGTCCGTAAGCATTTCCCAAGTGGAAGAGCGCGACCTCCACGGCTTCGCCGCGCGGCGGGATGATCTGGAAGCTGCCCTGAGGGAGCTTTTCGAACACCACAAATACGATCTGGCAGTCCTCGCCGTGACCGACGTCGCGCTGCATCACAGCATGATCCTCGCCATCGGCCAGGATGCGACGTTGTCGAAATTTCCCTTCGAGCGGATGGATGAAACCCTGTTCCACGCACCCGGCGTCGTCAGCCGCAAACGCCAGATTTTCCCTGCGGTCTGCGAGGCGATCCAGCTTTCGCGGTGAGAATACTCACTCCGCCAAATACCCGCTCAGCGCCTCGCGCAGCGAAGTCCGCGCACGGAACAGCAGGCTCTTCACCGCGGAAACGGATAGATTCAGCACCACCGCGATTTCCTCGTAGGAAAGTTGCTCGTAGCGCCGCAGGACCACCGCCATGCGCTGGGCTTCCGGCAGCGAGGCGATGGCATCGTCCACCGCGCGTTGCAGCTCTGCCTGGAGGAGTTCCGCATCCGGCTGGCGTTCCGGACTGGCCTCGATGAGTTGGTTGGAGTTCTCCTCACGTTCGTCCGAGGAAACCTCCTTCTTGCGGCTCTTGCGGCGGGTTTCGTTGAACACCAGATTGCGGGTGATCGTGAACAGATAGGTCGTGAACTTCGCATCCGGCCGGTAGCGTTTCGCATTTTTCCAGATCCGCAGGAACACTTGTTGGGCGATGTCCTCCGCTTCGGAGGCGTTGCCTAACATTTTCGCCACCGTCCCGATCACCGCGTTCTGGTGGCGCAGGACGAGTTGGCGGAACGCCTCGTGATCGCCCTCCCCGATGCGCTCCATCAGCGTAAAATCGATCGCGTTGCCGTCTGCCGGGAGTGGACTGGGGTCGACCTCCATTTTCAGGGAAAAAGGTGTAGCGGCGGCAACGGCGCTGGACATGCGCCATCCAACCTCATGATCCGCCGGAAGTTGCGCCTGAAAACCGGAGCGCGAAATTTATTTCGCCCGTACTCTTCTCTCATAGCTCTTTGGATCTCGCCCACTGTTCCACCTCCTCATCCAGGAAAAGATCCTCCATCACCTCCCGTGCCCAGTCCTCGCTTTTCGCCAGATGGTTGAGCATCCGCCAAGCCATCACCTGTACCGCCGGCATCTCGCTCCAGACGACTTCCGCAAGACACTGCCATTCCCGGCCCTTCAGCTTGGTGGGATGTTCCAGCACCTCATGGCACGCCTCGCTGATCAGCAAAGTCCGCTCGATGTCCGGATCCTCCCCCACCGGCGGCACCTCGTAGGGCCGCAGCGGAACTCCCGAAGCCCCGGTCAGTTCGCACTTCGATTTCGCCCGCCGGGCCAAGTCCTTGCCCAACCCCTGCAAAGCCAGCACCCTCGCCTGGTGCGTCTCGTATCCCTTACCCATGCAGGAGGCTAACACGGGAAATCAAGCGGGTGAAATCATGAAATTCGGGGAGGCGAGGCGATAAAAACCGGACGCCTGGTCACGCTCTCCATGGTTCACCGCCTTCACAGAATCTGGTCATACTCCGCGTGTGTCCCGATCCAAAACCAGAAATACTTATCTCCCTCGCAAATGGCCAATGCCCGGTAATCCTGCGTCACTCTTGCTGACCAAAGTTCACCGATGGCTTTGAATTGCACCGAGTGGTGGTGGGGATTTTGCTGCCACAAGTGAAACTGCTTACGTGCGGACCGCTGGACTTCGGTGGGAAGCCGGGCATAAGCCTCCCGAAATTTAGCGGTGGTCGAGGACTTCTTTCAATGGACAGGTTCTGCCTCCGGCAATGTCAGCACGCGCTTCGGCAAGAAGCCCATCCAGTTTTCCTGCCGACAAATCCGCCTCGATCTGCCGGTCCCAATCGCTCCACAGCTCTTCGGAAAAGCGCTGCAACAGATTCCATCCTTCCTCCGTGGGAAGGCGATGCAGCGCAGCCTCGATTTCCTGACTCGTTGTCACGTCGAACGCTTAGCAATGGTGCGTGCCGAGTGCAAGCCTGCCCTCAACCCAGCCACTCCGCCGCCGACTTCCCGGCTCTGGTGGCGGTGGCGAAGCAGCCTTGCATGAGGTAGCCGCCGGTCGGTGCTTCCCAGTCGATCATTTCACCGGCGACAAAAACTCCGGGAAGCATTTTCAACATGAGGCTGTCGTTCAACTCTTCCCAACTAACACCACCGGCGGAGGAGATCGCTTCGTCAAGCGGACGAGGCCCGGTTAGGGAGATGACGCAACGTTTCACCTCGCGGGCGAGGGCATCGGCATTCATCCACGGCTGACGGGAAAGAATGGCGTGGGCGGGTTCGGCAAGTTTCCAGCGGATGCGCGCTTCCGCTAGAAAATCGCAGCGGACGGATTCCATCTTGGCGACGAGCTGGGCGTGACTGAAGGTGGGTTTGAAATCGATAGCGATTTCCGGCTCTGGCATCGCGCGGAGGGCGGTCCCGAGTTGATAGATCGCACCGCCTTCGAAGCCGTAGCGGGTGACCATGAGCTCGCCGATGGCCAACTGATCACCCGCGCGGACGTGGATGTTTTTCAACGGTTTGCCCTCGGCGGCGAGAACTTCGGGCGACCATTCATGTTCCCAACCGCAATTGGCCGGGGCTAACGGATGATGGGCGATGCCGAGGGTTTGGAGAATGAAAGTCCAGCCGCCATCGGAACCGGTCTTCGCCCACGATCCGCCGCCGAGGGCGAGGATCACGGCATCGGCGGTGGCGGATGCGCCGTTGGCGAAACCGAGCTGATAGGGCGGGCCGGGATCGAGCGAGGTCAGCCGGTGGTTCATCTCGAAACGCACGCCGAGTCCCCTCAACCGCTCGATCCAGCGGCGGAGCAGCGGCGCGGCCTTGAGCGCCTTCGGATAGACACGCCCGCTGGTGGCTTGGAACGTTTCCACGCCCAAGTCCGCGGCCCAGGTCCGGAGGGCGGTGGGATCGAACCCAGCGATCAGGCTTTGCCAGATTTCCGCAGGCTGGCCGGGACCGGAGTAGCGGGTGATGAACTTCTCTAACGACTCGCCGTGAGTCAGATTGAGTCCGCCTTTGCCTGCGACCAGGAACTTCCTGCCGACCGACGGCTTGCCATCGTAAAGCGTCACGCACAGGCCGGCGCTTGCTGCCACCTCCGCCGCCCGGAGGCCCGCCGGGCCGCCGCCGATCACAGCGAGTTGGGAGCTCACGGCGAGACCGCCAGCCGTTCGGTGGTAGGTTCGCGTTCGAAGAGGAAGCCGTTTTCCTTGTAGGTCTTGAGTCGGAAATGGGTGGCGGTGGAAATCACGCCGTCGAGCGAGCTGAGTTTTTCGGAAACGAAGCGCGCGACCTCGCGGAGGTCGCTGCCTTCGACGACGACCATCAGGTCGTAGCCGCCACTGGCGAGATAACAGGAGACGACCTGATCGAAGCGGGCGATGCGCATCGCGAGTCGGTCGAATCCACCGCCGCGCTCGGGGGTAACCTTAACCTCGATAAAGGCGGAAACGGAGGTGTCGCCGGTGGCCTCGGGGTCGATCACGGCGTGGTAGCCGAAGATGGTTCCATCGGTTTCCCATGCGGCGACGCGACCGGCGACGGTGGCCTGATCCGAGGAAAGGAGATCGGCGAGTTCCTGATCGGTGAAACGGGCCTTGCGGCGGAGAAGTTGGAGGAGCGGGTCGGAGGACATTGGGAAGAGGTTGAGAATTGGTGGTTGAGAGTTGAGAGCGAAGAAGTAGAGGCGAGTCTTACCTCTGACTCTCAACTCTCAACCCTAAACTCTCAACATCCTCTTCCTCAGTCTCCCAGGCAAATGCCCACCGCCTTGGCGGCTTGGACGAGTTCGCTGTCCGGCTCGACGAGGCGGAGCTGGTGGACGGCTTCCTCGATTTCCACGGAGTCCACGTGGTAGGACTGATAGCTGACCATCCGACCGAAGGCACCTTCCGCCGCGAGTTTCACGGCCATGACGCCGAAGCGCATGCCGAGAATCCGGTCCAGCGAGGTGGGCGAGCCGCCGCGCTGGAGGTGGCCGAGCACACAGGCGCGGGCGTCCTTGCCGGTCAGTTGCTGGATCTTGGCCGCGACCCGTTCGCCGATGCCGCCGAGGCGGACTTCACCGGCGCAGTTGGCATCGATGGTGACGATGTCGCCGTCCGGCATGGACGCGCCCTCGGCGACGACGACGAGGGTGGAGTGGTAGCCTTGGGCGTCGCGGGCGTTGATGAAGTCGGAGATTTTTTCGAAGGAGAACGGGATTTCCGGGAGCAGGACGACATTGGCACCGCCGGCGATGCCACCCCAAAGGGCGATCCAGCCGGCGTGGCGACCCATGACTTCCAACACCATCACGCGCTTGTGGCTTTCGCCGGTGGTGTGAAGGCGGTCGAGGGCATCGACGACGGTGGAAACGGCGCTGTCGAAGCCGAAGGTGAAGGCGGTGGCGCTGAGGTCGTTGTCGATGGTTTTGGGCACGCCGATGATCGGCCACCCTTCCCGATAGAGTTGCAGGCCGGTGGTCAGCGAGCCATCGCCACCGACGACGATGAGGGCGCGGATTTCAAGCTGATCCATCGTCTTCTTGGCTTGGGCGACGATTTCCGCCGGAACTTCGGCGATGTCGCCCTTGCCGACCTTGGCGGCGAAGTGGCCTTTGTTAGTCGTGCCGAGAATGGTGCCGCCGAGCTTGAGGATGCCGATGGTGTCCTTGGGCTTGAGCACGGTGTAATCACCGGGCGGGAGCAGGCCCTCGAAACCATCGCGGAAGCCGATGACTTCCCAGCCGAGCTGATCGGCCGCGCCGACGACGCCGTGAATGACCGCATTGAGGCCGGGGCAATCGCCGCCGCTGTTGAGGATGCCGATTCGCATAAGTTGGTTTTATTGAGGAGTGGGGACGCTGAGCATCTCGCGTTCGCGGTTCTGGACCGGGGCACCGGCTTCCAGCCACGGGTCGTAAATCGACCAGCCTTCGCGGATCAAGGCACGGGCGCGGTTGAAGCGGTCCGGGTTGTTCAAGACCACGACGATGAGTCGGCGCGGGGTGGCACCTTTGGAGCCGTCGGGCTTCGGGCGGACGAGCGGGTCACGATCCATACAAATGGAGACGCAAGGGCCGGCTGCATTCGTCGTGCCAGTTTTCAACCCGAGAATCCCGGGCTCGCCGACGAGTTCGTTGGTGTTCTTCACGCGGTAGCCGCGTTTGCCGGTCGCGCCGGTGACGCTGACCGGGCGATCCTTCTGGCGGACGATGAAATTGATGGCATTGCGGCGCATCGCGTAGATCGAGAGGCGGGCAATATCCGCCGCGGTGGACTGGGCTTTCGCGCCGGGACGTTCGAGGCCGTGGGGGTTGGCGAATCGCGTCTGCGTCATGCCGAGCGCTTTGGCGAGTTGGTTCATTTCCCCGACGAACGCGACCACCGGATCGCCTTCTTTCCCGCGGCGGGTGAGGATTTCCCGGCCCACGTGGTCGGCGATGGAGAGGGCGGCGAGGTTGTCCGAGCCGAGCAGCGCGGAGTAGAGCGCGTCGCGGAGGCTGAGCTGGTCGCCGGGCTGGAGATTCATCGGATTCGGCCCGCCGACGAGGGTGATCGTTTGGGGCACCGTGATGGTGGCCGTGCCGAGGTCGGTGTTGGTGGCCGTCGCCCAATCCACCGTGACGATGGCGGTGGCGATCTTGGTGAGGCTGGCCACCGGGCGGGGGACGGAGGCATTGGCCGCGACCAGGACTTTCCCGGAATAGGCTTCCACCACCATCACGCTTTCGGTGGCTTGGGCGGTTAGCTGCGAAGGGAGCATGACGGCTAACAGCGCCAGCGGTTTGAGAATCGGAAAAAGCTTCATGGAGGTCAACGCGCGGAGAGTATCCACCGGAACCGGCAACTCAACCCCAAACGCGGTGCGGCTTGACCCGTCGCCAAGCGCCCCCCAGATTTGCCTTATGGGAAAAAGAGCGGGCGAAAACGAACCGCGTCCACGCTACGGCATCACTCCGCAGGCGTTTATCGTACTCGCATGGCTCGTCATGCTCGCCACGATCGCGCTGGCGGCGAAACTGTTGCAGTGGCTGACGTTTTGACCAACCACTTCCGGATGATTGAAACGGGCGGAATGAAGTTCCGCGGTCCGGCTCAAGGCAGCTTGGCCAGCGCCTCGCGACCGTGGCGCTTGATTTCAGGATCGTCATTTTCCGCGTTTGGCATTGCCAGCCCTTTTTGAAGGAAACGCTTGGCGGCGGCATGGTCCCCCATCTGGGCGTAGGTCCGGCCTTCCTCGATGTAGTGGCGGAGACGACCGGGATTGATGGCGATGGCCTTCTCGAAGCAAGCGATCGACTGCGCGTGGGTGCCGACGGGCAGTTTGCCGTAAAGCACCCCACCGACGGCCCGCTTGACCCCGCTGACGTTGGCGAGCGCCTGGTGCCAGCGGCCGAGGACATGCCAGGCCGTGTCATTGCGCGGATCGAGTTTGATGGCCCTGTCGGCTGCCGCCTTGATCCGTGGCGAGGCTTCCACTTGTTCCTTTTTCCCCTGATGGGGCAGCATCTTGCCGTAGGTGATCGCCGTGCTGAGCTGGGCGTCGGAATCGTTCGGTCCCAGAGCCGCCGCCTTCTTACCGTAAGTCAGCGCGGTCTGGCCGAGCTGGAGCTTCTCGGGAACCGACTTGGCATCAGCCATCAAGTGGCGGTATTGGCGGGCAATTTTCACGAGCAGCGACACGTTGTTCGGTTCGAGCTTTTCGGCGGCCAAATAACTCTTGAGCGCCTCGTCGGCGCGGAGCGAGACCTCGGCGGCATCGCCTTTTGCCATGAACTCGGCCGCGGACTGCGCCCGCGCCGGTTGGATCGTTAGATTGAGGGTGATGGCGATGGCCAGAGCCCGGAAAAAGGTTGAGGATTGCATGAAATATGGGTTGCCCAAGGTTTGAATTCGAGCGGGCGAAGAGCGTTCAATAAACCCTGCCACGCTCTCGCGCGGCCCTACCAATCGCACGACTCCGTTCCATTGCAAACCCGATCATTGGTCGAAGATCCGGTTGCAACCCCGGAAACTCCTGATCCATTGGAGGGCATGAACGCCGGTGACGCCCATGAAGAACCCGCCCTCCCGGCGCTGCCCGCGCGGCCGAACCTGCTCGATCTGTTGGAAAACCTGGCCACCAGCATTCCAAGCTCGACCGAGCAACCCAGCGCCGACCCGAAACAACGCGCCAAGGAAATCATCCGGGTGGCCGGTCTGAAGGCCGGAGCTCTATCAGCCACGCTGGCGGTTGCGCCCGGCCCCATCGGGATGCTCACGGTCATTCCGGATCTGATCAAGGTCTGGCAAATCCAACAGCAAATGGTGGCCGATGTCGCCGCGTGCTTCGGCAAGACCGCGCAATTGAATCGCCAGATGATGGTTTACTGCCTGTTCCGCCATGGCGCGGCCATGCTGCTGCGCGATGTGGTCGCACGCGTCGGAGGACGGGTGGTCGTCAAACAAACCAGCCTGCGCATGATCCAACAGACGCTGCGCAGGATCGGCGTCCACGTCACTCAGAAGGCCGTCGGCAGCACCCTTTCCCGCTGGTTGCCCATCGCCGGCCCCATCCTCATCGGCGGCTACTCGTTGATGGACACCCGCAGCGTCGGCAAAACCGCCATCGACACTTTCAGCAGCCAGATCGAAATCGAGCCGCCGGAAGCTGACGGCCTAACCGAAGTTGCCTGATCCTCCGGTTGGATTCCCAAATGGAGTTTTGCTTGGCGGCACGCTTGGCCGTGATAGGACAGTGGCATGAGCGATACTGCCAACCGGATTCCCGAAGACATCAAAACCGCCATGCGGGCAAAGGACACCATTGCCTTGAATGCCCTCCGAGCCCTGAAAAGCGCCCTGATGAATGCCGCCATCGAAAAAGGCAACCTCAGCGTCGTGCTCGACGAGTCGGAAGTGCTTGCGGTGATCCGGAAACAAATCAAGCAGCGCGTCGATTCTTGCGATCAGTTCGAAAAGGCCGGCCGAGGCGAACTCGCGGCGACCGAGAAGACCGAGATCGAAATCCTTTCCCGCTACCTCCCCGCCGCGCTCGGCGAGGAGCAACTCGCCGCCATCGTCGAACAGGCCGTGACCGATACCGGAGCCACCGGCAAGGCCGACATGGGCAAGGTCATGAAGCGGGCGCAGGAACTCGCGGAAGGCCGCGCCGATGGCAAACTGCTCTCCGGCGCGGTGATGAAGCGGCTTTCTTAGCCGGCCCGTCACAACCACGAAATTCCGTGGGAAATGTTTCACGATGCCGCCGGACCGCACCTGACCCATATCAGGCACTCCCGAGATCTCGCCTCCCCTACCCGCTCCATCAAGCAGGTCACTTCCGGGCGCCAAGTCCGAGCATCAGGAGGGACACCCCGATGACCAGCGCGGCGATGCCCAGATACTGCGCGATGATGATCGAGAAAAAATACGGACTCCCCATCGCGATGAAGCCCACGATGATCGATAGAACGCCCCCGATGATCAGCCAGCCCCGGCTGGCGGAAAGAGCGCGGACGTCAGACTCGGAGGGCAATGGAGTTGTCATATTGGCCGGGTCCTAGCAGGCAGGCCTCTGCCCGATCAACAGCCAATACAATCAGCGGAGAAAGCCAAGCCCCGTCACATTTGCAAACCTGCTCATCCTATCCCCAGAATCCGGAACACCTTCCGGGTCAAACCCAGGGGGCGCTTGACGAACAAGAACACAGAATGCCCCGTGAGTTGGTTCAAGGCCGAGGGTGGAATGCTGGCCATCATCAATTCCCTCTCTTTGAACAGGCCCGCGATGTTGACTCTGTCAAAGTCCTCCCCGAATAGCGCCAACACCCGCTCGCCAAAATCCTCGGTGCCGAAACACCGGATGTGGTCTTCCTGATAGAACCGCTCCGTGCGCGTCGCCGCGTCCATGGATGGATCCACATCCTCGCGATACCACCCCGTGTGAACCGGCACTTGGAAGAGATGGAACCCGCCCGGGGCGATTGTGGCATTCAGGTCGCGGACCAACCGGTCCAGAGACACCGGGATGTGCTCAAGCACGTGCGAGTGAACCAGCCCTCCGGCGCTTTCGGGTGGCATGTATTGCAGCGGATGGCATAGATCCACACGCGCGACCGGAAATCCGAGGCTTTCGAACGCAGCCGGCTCGAGATCCGCCGGACGGTAGCTCGCTCCGAATCTCTCCCCAAGCAGTTTCGCCACTCCAGCCTCCGGGGCGAAATGGTAAACGGGCAGGCCGACAGAATCGAGTGTCATGCGCCTGATCACCATGGACATCAATCTCTCCCGCTCTTTCGAACCGCAACCCACGCAACGCGCCCTCAGGCGGCCTCGATATCGGTGGAAATGACGACCTCCACAGAGCGGGCATTGAGGCTTCTTGCGCTTTCCCTTCATCGGGCCGGAAATGCTGGGGATTGACCACCGCGGGAGGGAGCGGCTTGGGAAGCGGAAGTTTGCGGAATTGAAAAGAAAATCATGGGTTCGAGGAAATCATGGCGGCAGCCCGTCTGCGCCGAGCCTATCCATCCACCCCCGAATGCCAAGGGTCATTTGTCGGATCTCGCTCCATGTCATCGCCACAGCCAGAATCCAAAAATTTGGAATGTCCGGGTCCGAACTCAATTTCTTCCACCGGAATTTGCTCCGCCCCGGTCGGTCTGATGTAAACGTTCGCGACAACAAGGAATAGTTCAGGATATCGATATCATGGAAGAGCGATTCATTCCGCCTCGGACTTGGATGTCACCTTCCGGGGATATCGCATTTCCAATCAGACCCGCAGCTTCGTTTTCCGAAAGCCATCCCACGCGGGTGAAAGTTCGCAATACATTTTCATCAATCTCAAGTTGCGTATTCTCCAAAATTGCCTTCTGGGCCTCAACGGAACGTTCCGGCATCCAGCCTATCGTGATCCCGCGGAAGTGATGAAAGCGAAAATCTTGCGAAATGCTCCAAGCCCAGGGGCGCCCACCCACCGGTTTTCGGATTTTATGAATTCCCCAGATGCAAAATTCCGGGGAACAGGATGGAACCACCGCGTATTTGCACGCATCATCGTTCATCCGGCAGGATGGCGGTTTTGCCGATTTCACATAATGCCGGTGCCGGAAGGCCAATCCCTCCAATGGTGATGCACAGCTCTCGACCCATTGACCGACAAAAGAAATGTAGTGAGGCGAAGATTGCTCGACACAATCAAAAATTGAGGAGTTTCCAGTGACCGGATACACCAGTTCATCGACATCAACGTTGAGGACGGACTTTGCCTTTTGAAGATATTTCCATCGGGAATGTTCCAGCATGCCGATTTGGCTGAAATTGGAATCCCCGTATTCCATGCGTCCCTCCTTGGTGAAAATGCCCACCGGCCCCCATTTGAACGGCCAGTCGACAACCATCAACAAGCTCAGACCGCTCGCTGCAACCACCTCTCTCAAGATATCAATATCGTAAGCATCTGTATTGTTATTGTATAGCAGTACTGCCTCCAGTCCGTGCATTTTGACATGATACTCAGCCCAGTCTGCGATCCACTCGGGATGATTGTTCTTGGACATGGTTACCGCCACCCGCTTGCCCGCAAAAATGGCGCTTTGCTCTTGGTCAAATGTAATCTCCCGGTTTCCGAATGCGCCATTTGCATTCAAACCCGACACCTCCTTATCCAGTGCAAAGCGGATTCGGGTTACTCGGTCAAATTCAGAAACCTCGGGTAACACGGGTTTTCCAAAGGAGTCCTGGAACTCGATTTTCGAAAATGCGTCGTGGTTGTCAAACAACGGCGGAGCGATGAACACAACGCTTTTTTCGTCGCGAATCCCATCGTAAACCAGGGTTTCGAAGTCGAACTTTCGGGAATAATCGTCCACCTGGTATGCAAGCGGTCGGGGAGCCGACCGGGAGGGAAGCGCCAAATCGGAAAAATGCAAAGTATTCAGAGAAGAGTTTCTGATGTATTCCATGGCATGAGAATTGAGAGATTTGACCGGCTTGGCCAGCGTGCAGGATGCCAGCCCTACAATCCGGAGAAGCGCGGCTTTGCCGCCGTCTGAATTCTCCCCCAAGAACCCAAAGCTGAACCTTAAAATTCACCAAATTACTCTTGCACTTTCAGCGCAGCATCTTCGCATTGTTGCCGGACGGTCCAGTATCCAACTACATTGAACTGATTCCGAAAAGGATCAAATCTAAGGCGTAGACCTCGGCTATTGGACTTTGTTGCGACAAATGCAGAATGGGTGCATCTCGGAAAGTCGAACTCAAAGGCATCATACGGTCTGGTCGAGATGGAGTAGCCGAACGGACGTGACCCCTTCAAGACCCCTTCGATGCGTCCTCCAGGCGTTGGGAGGGCGGGTTTTCGATCACCCGCTCTTTTTCAGCCACCGCCACTCCGGATGGTGGATGAAGGCGAGGGTCTCGCGCACGTCGACTCCGGCCCGCGCGGCGCGGACGTAGTCGTCGCGGTGACGGTTCCATTTGGCGAGATCCCGGGCGCTCGGTCGGTAGGAACTTTGATAAGGCACCTTGTTCCCGACGAGGATGGCGAGGTAGCCCTCAATGCCGAAGTCGCTGGTCGTGCTCGGCAAGGTGTAGCGGGCGAAACCGGTCGGGCCGTTCTCCTCGTAGAAGTGGAGGAGATCCTCCATCCCGGAGACGTCGGTGTCTTCGCGGCACTGCCGCCAGAACGGCGTGTCGAGACGGGTGTTGAACTTGTAATGGAGGGCCAGGAAGTTGCGGATGTCCTCCCAGCCGGAGTGGGCGCGTCCGTTGAAGAGGTCGCGCATCGAGGGTGTTTGGGCGCGGTTGACCTCGTTCAGCAGCCGGGCCAGGTCCATGCAGCTATTGCAGACCAGCATGAGCGCGGTGGCTTCCAAGGGCTCGACAAAGCCGGCGGAGTTGCCGATGGCGATCACGTTGCCGACCCAGCTCCGCCGATAGTAACCGGAGCGGAATTTCACGATGCGAGGCTGGTCGGGGGCCTTCGGGTTCTTGCGCTTGAACTCCTCCGCGGCGTCCTCGTCGGAGATCGCGGCGGATGAATAGACGTAGCCCCGGTTGATGAAGTCCTCATGATCGATGCGCCAGCACCAGCCGGCGTTCATGGTTTCCGCGGTGGTATAGGGGAGGATCGGTTCCTCCTGCCGCTCCCAGCCGCCGACGACCGCGCGGTCGCAGAACAGCGCGCGGTCGAAGCTGACGTAAGGCTCTTCCAAGGCCCGCCCGAGCAGCTCGCTGCGGAAGCCACTGGTATCGATGAACAGGTCGGCGGTGAATCGACGGCCGTCTTCCGAGTGCACCACGGAGATTCCTTCCGGCCCGCGCTCGGCACTGGTGATCCGGGCGTCCACGATGTTTACACCGAGGTCGCGGGCGAGGTTCTCGAAAAGCTGGATGAGCTTGTGGTTCTCGATATGGAAGGCGAACGTCGGCTGCATGTCCGGCGCGCCGTTGGGTAGGCGGGTGAAGGCCTTGCCTTGTGACATCAGGGCTCCGGATTGGTTGCCGGAGTCGAAGAGTTCGTCGAGGTAGTAGCCGTTCGGCCGCGGCAGATCGCTCCATTGGGCGTCGAGGTTGAGCGCGAAGCTGAAATCAAAGTGCGGCCGCGGGCCCCACAGGAAACGGATGCCCAGCTTCCACGTCGGCCGGGCGATTTCGTAGAACTTCTTGGGTTGGATTCCCAGGAAGTCGAACATGTGCTTCACGAAATTCGGCGTCGTGCCCTCGCCCACGCCGATGGTTCCGATTTCGGGACTTCGGACAATGGTGAGATTGAGATCCGGGATTTTTCGCTTCAGAGTGACGGCGGCGATGAGGCCGGCACTTCCCGAGCCGAGGACGACGATGTCGTTGATCATGGAAGTTTGGGTTTTCAGGCAGAAGCTCCACCAATCCGCCCCCCCAAGTCAACCCTTCTGCAAGTCTGCAAGTCTGCAAGTCGCTCTTGATGGGGCTGGGATCATTATTAAATGCCTGTCCCTCCGCCATCCGAGCCAAGCCGCGCCAACGTCGCTCGCTCCCCAAGTAAAACCTGCCAATGCTTGTTAGCCTGACACCGCGCGAATTTTTGACCCTGCCCCCACGACGTCGGCTTTCCCAGGTTGTGCCGGGTGGCGATCAGTGATAGCTTGGCGAATGCTTGAAAACCCCATTACCGAATGCCTGTTCATCGGCGGCACCGCAAATGGCAACCGACTGCCTGTCAGCGACGTCCGGCAGGAATTTCCGCTATCATCCCTCGCGGACGTGACCAACGACCCACAGGCTCTCGACGACGGCGACCCGCGCCCTGAAAAGCTCCCGGTTGTGGAAATTTACCGGCCTGTCGCCGTCAAGCATGACTATGCAGTCGAGACCGTCTTCGCCCTGAACGCCTTGAGCAACGAGGCGATCCAAGTGCAACTGGTCAAGCACTTCGGCAGCGGGGTGAGTTTCACTTGATAGCCCCTGTCTGGAAATTGGAGCACCGGGCAACGACTTCAGTCGACGGATTCTCCCCGCGACTTCTCCCTGGGGACTCACGGACAAATGGGGCGAGGAATGTGATCACCACCATGATTTTCCGCCGGTCCTCCGAATCATGAGCGCGTTCCACGTAGCCCAACTTGTCGATGCGATCAACGAGGCCAGTTACGGCAGCGGTCGCAAGGGTCGTGCCATGGGATAGGTAAACTTCGGTCGCCCGATCGATGAATTACGCAGCAGCAAAATCGAGGTCGCGGGTGGCGCGGACGGCGGGAGGGTATCGCCTTTGGCGGGGCGGTGGGTGATTTCGTCGCGGACGATGGCGCAGAGGTCGGCGTAAGCTTGTTCTTCTTGGTCGCCGTGGCAACAGTCGGCAGTAGCCGATGTAGCACTGGTCCTCATCGGACCAGCGGACGAAGCGGTGGTATCGATCTCCTGGTTTCATGACTAAAGGCCCATGACTAAAGGCCCATGACTAAAGGCCTGTCCCTCTGTCATGAAGGCCTGTCCCTCTGTCATGTCCCTCTGTCATGTGCCTCTGTCATGTGCGTCTGTCTTGTGCCTCTGTCATGCCTCTGTCTTGCCTCTGTCTTGTGTCCCTCTGTCATGTGTCCCTCTGTCATGTGTCCCTCTGTCATGCCTCTGTCATGGAAGCTCTCGACCTGGCAAGCATACACACGCCCAAATCCAGCCTTCAGAAAAAATCAAAAAACACCTTGTTTCGATCTGATACTACTGACCCCATTCAAGAATGCCAATGTCTGTTATTTGGGACTGGTACCATTTCCGCGTCGTCCGTCTATCGGAACCAGAACGCCCTCGTCCGCGCCGTCTTCGAACGTGCCGGAGACGCTCGCAAAGTCCTCTGCGTCGCCCTCGACTATGCCAAGCGCAAGCACGTCGCCCTCATCTGCGACGGCCACGGCGACGTCCTCAAGGCCACTTTCACCGTTGACAACAACGCCGCCGGCATCGCCCACCTCATCCAGGAGGTCTCCGCCACCGACTGCCGCCGCAAGATACCCAAGGACCAGATCTTTCTCGGCGGCGAGGACGAAGCCGCTTACGTCGCCAACTTTACCGAGGCCCTCCGGGCCAAAGGCTATCTCGTCGTTCGCGTCAACGCCTACGAAGCCAAGGAAAACCGCGAGAACTTCCTTGCCAGCACCGACACCCTCGATCTGCTAGGCATCGCCAAAACCCTCCTGTCCCGCCGCGCCCGCCTCACCGGCGACACATCTTCAGCCAATCCCGCCTACCATCACCTGCGCGAAATCACCCGTTGCCGCCGCACCCTCGTCCGCCAGCAAACCGCCGCGTCCAACCGCATCCACGCCCTCGCCGACCAACTCTTCCCCGGCTTCCTCAATTCCTCCAAAAGCGCCCTCACCCCATTCTGCGACGCTTCCCTCGAACTCATGAAAGAGCGCTTCAGCGCCCCTGAAATCGCCCGTCGCAGAACCACTAATCTCGCCAACCTCCTGCGTCGCCACCGCGTCCAGCTCCCCGACCAAACCGCCTCAAGAATCATCCTGTTAGCCCGCGGAGCCCTGCCCCCCGCCGCGCACCACGTCGCCACCCTCCAGCGCACCCTGGCCGCCACTGTCGATCTCTATCAGTGCCTCCAGCGCAACGCCATCGAGCTTCGCAGCGAAGCCGCCCTCACCCTCGCCACCACTCCCTATGTCATCTTCGCCGCCGCCCGCCACCACCTCCGGCTCGGTAGCACTCTCGTCAAAAACGGGCATCCCTACCTTTCCCCGGAGGCTCGCACCCGCCAAGCCACACCCGATCAGATCGCCAGCGCCGCCCATGCCTCCTGGCTGATCCTTCAGCGCAAATGGCGCACTGTTAGCGGCGGCCTCGACCTCATCCTCGACGAAGCCCATCCATTGGGCTTCTGGCGGCGTGTCATGTTAGAGCTGCACGCCATCGACCTCCCGCCACGCCCATGAACCCCCTTCCCACCAACCCGCGGCCTCTAACGACATGAACCGCAGACGGGACTAGCAAAACGGAGACGGGGCGACCGGATGGCTCTATTTGGGATGCCGCGTGGAAACGCGACGGCTTGGGTCAGTAAGCCAAGACACCGGTCGCCCCCGATCCGACCCGGGGAGACAAGCCCCGGGCCGGACCATGGCTACAAGATACTCCGCCCCGACATGATGTCGAGGGCACGTCACACCAGTCCGCCAGGCAAAGGGGGCGAAGCCGGTCTGAAAAACGATCTGCACCCGGTGTCTGCCACCACCCGCACGCGTCTCCACCTTCCGTCCCGGAAGCCAACATCCCGCAAGGCCCCGAAGCAGCCCGGCCAAATCGAAGCTCTCGACCTGGCAAGCATACACACGCCCAAATCCAGCCTTCAGAAAAATCAAAAAAACACCTTGTTTCGATCTGATACTACTGACCCCGAAGCGGGAACGTCGTTTTCATGGTATGCGATCGTTTTTCACGGAAGCGGGCGGCAGCTCACGGGGCGGGCGGGAAGAGGCCTTTGCGGGCAACCTTCAGGTCGCTGTTGGTGTTGGTGACGACCTGATACGAGATCGCAGGCTGGCCATCCGGGCCGAAGGCGAGTGAGGTGTATTGGCCAGTAATCCCAGCGGCATCCACCGTGTCGATGGCCCAACTGCTGCCATTGTAGCGGGCGAATTTCAGATCGCCATTGGTTGCGTTGTAATACGAGATCCCAGGCTGGCCATCCGGACCAAAGGCGAGTGAGGTGTCGCGGCCAGTGAATCCCGCAGCATCGACCGCGGCGGTGGCCCAGGTGCTCCCATTGAAGCGGGCGAATCTCAGATCGCCATTCGTTTCGTCCCGATACGAGATCGCAGGCTGGCCATCCGGGCCGAAGGCGAGGGAGCTGTATGCGCCGACATCCCCAGTGGAGTCCACCGGGGTGGTGGTCCAGCTGCTGCCAGTGAAGCGGGCGAATCTCAGGTCGCGATTGCTGCTGTCGAAATACGAGATCGCAGGCTGGCCATCCGGGCCGAAGGCGAGTGAGGTGTAAAGACCCGTAGTTCCATCGGCATCGACCGTGGTGATGGCCCACAAGATTATGTTATTGAAGGGCAGGAAAACAAAGAAGCGGGCGATTTTCAGGTCGCCATTGGTGGCGTCGTAATACGAGATCGCAGGCTGGCCATCCGGGCCGAAGGCGAGTGAGGTGAAGAGGCCAGTGAATCCCGCAGCATCCACCGCGGCGGTGGCCCAGGTGCTGCCATTGAAGCGGGCGTATCTCAGATCGCCATTCGTTTCGTCGTGATACGAGATCGCAGGCTGGCCATCAGGGCCGAAGGCGAGTGAGGTGCACGGGCCAGTAATCCCAACGGCATCCACCGTGGCGGTGGCCCAGGTGCTGCCATTGAAGCGGGCGAATCTCAGGTCGCCATTGGTTTCGTCCCGATACGAGATCGCAGGCTGGCCATCTAGCCCGAAGGCGAGTGAGGTCCAGGAGCCAGTGAATCCAGCGGCATCCACCGTCTTGATGTTCCAGGCGAAATTCACCCCTGTGGAGCCGAGCAGGCCGGTGAGAAGCTGGTTCTGCGCTTGGATGGCGGTGTTTTGCGCCTGGATGGCGCTAATCTGCGCCTGCTGGGTGGTGACTGTATCCCATATTTCTTGCAAGGACTTCTGGGTGGGTGCGGGAGCACCAGGCGGGATGAGCGGGCCTTGGGAAAAGGCGGTGGCGGCGGTGGCCGCGAGGAGTGCGAGTGTGGTTTTCATGATCTTGATGGGATAGGCACATTTGATTTTATTGGGGCGGTGAATGACGTGGAAGCCGGGGAGTTTGAACCAGACGCGTGTTCGCGGGCGGCTCACACCGCCGTCCAGTTCCGCCCAGGGCCGGGGGGGCTGCGGCCACGGCTGTTTACCGCCACAGCTAGAGTTGGAAAAGGGCGCAGGAGGTGATGGTGATGGTGGCGGTAGAGTTGGTGACGCCGCCTTGGAAGGCAGAGATGCCGGAGTTGCCATTGTAGGTGGCGGTGCTGTTTGTGACGCTGCCTTGGGAGGCAAAGATGCCATAGCCGCCATTGTCCGTGGCGTTGACGTGCTCAAGGCATGCGCCACCGTAGAGGAGGATGCCGAACTCTTTGCACTGCGCCACGGTGAGGTGGGAAATCAGGCAGCCGCTGGCGTTGCTGGAGGAATCATTGATGCCGTGCGACCAACCCCCATCGGAATAGGTGGAGTTCCAAACATTCGGCCCCACGTAGGTGCGAACCGCGCCGCCGGTGATGCGGCCGTTTTTAATCACGATGCTGCGCAGGCGGGAGGCGAGCTCGATGGCGCTCCCGGCAGCAGGGCTGACGGTGGTGCTGATGAGGGCGAAGCCATTGAGGTCCAAGGTGACGTTGCTGGAGTCAATGTTGATGCCATTACCGGAAGCGTCCTGCACATTTCCGGTGAGGTAGTAGCTGCCGGGCTGGCTGATGGTGAAGTGCGGCCCAGCGATGGACACGGTGGGGCTGGCGGGAATAGCCGTGCGGGCCTCGATCTGGGCGAGGGTCTTCATCGTCGGCGCGGGAGCGGCAGACGGGGCGATGGGGCCTTGGGCAAAGGAGAGAGCGGTGGTGAAAAATAGGATTAGGAACGTCGCTTTCATGGTATGCGATCGCTTTTCACGGAAGCGGGCGGCAGCTCACGGGGCGGGCGGGAAGAGGCCTTTGCGGGCGAACTTCAGGTCGCCATTGGTCCTGTCGTGATAAGAGATCGCACGCTGGCCATCCGGGCCGAAGGCGAGGGAGGTGAAATCGCCAGTTTCACCAGCGGCATCCACCGTGGTGGTGGCCCAGATTCTGCCATTGAAGCGGGCGAATCTCAGGTCGCCATTGGTGATGTCGTAATACGAGATCGCAGGCTGGCCATCCAGGCTGAAGGCGAGTGAGGTGTAGGTGCCAGTGAATCCAACGGCATCCACCGTCTTGATGTTCCAGCCGAAGTTTACCCCTGCAGAGCCGAGCAAGCTGGTGAGGAGTTGATTCTGCGCCTGAATGCTGGTGTTCTGCGCTTGGAGAGTGGTGTTCTGCGCCTCCAGCACGCCGATTTTATTCCAAATTTCCTGGAGGGATTTCTGCGTTGGCTCGGGAGCACCGGGTGGGAGGAGTGGGCCTTGGGAAAAGGCCAGGGTGGTGGTTGCGGCCAGGGCGATGATGGGGAGTTTCATCATTTTATGTTAGTTTTTACAAGTGGAGGGAAGAGTTTAATCACTGATTTACTGATTGAAGAGGGGACAGTGGATGAGTCTCGTGATCCACACATCCCTATTTCTTAAAATCAGTGAAATCAGTGAAATCAGTGTTTTAAAAACAGGAGTTCTGGGTTCAAAACTCCTCTTCAAGGCAGCGGCAGGATGGCGACGGCGCGGAAGAAGCGTTTGGTGGCGGGGGTGAGGGCTACGAGGTTGCCGCTGGTGGTGGAGCCGCCGGAGGGGGAAATGGTGCCTAGGGCGGAGTTCGTCCATGGGCCTACGAGGTCTTCATCATACTCGAGGCGGTAGAGGCGGGTGGGGGTGCTGGTCCAGGTGAGATTGGCCTGGCTGGCGCTGGGGTAGCTGTGGGAGGTGATGCGGAGGGTGGAGCTGGCGTCCTGAGGCAGGGTGTCGGCGGTGTATTCGGCGGAGTCGCGGGTGCCGTCGCCATCGAAATCGGTGGTGGCATTGGCGGCGGTGAGATTGCCGAAGCGGAGCATTTCCCAAGTGTCTGGGATGCCATCACTATCGCTATCCGGGCGGGCGATGGTGGTGGTGGCGAGGTCTGAGGTGGTGGTGTCGAGTGCGATCCAGCCGAGGTTGGCGGAGTAAGCGTAGCCGGTGAATTTCCCGGTGATGAGATTGAGGGTGGGCTGGCCGTGGGTTTGCTCGAAGGTGATCCAGCCGACGTTCGCGGCGTAGGCATAGCCGGTGAGGAGTCCGGTGGGGGAAACATTCACGCCGTAATCGGTGGCGGAGGCGGTGGAGTAGGTGTGGCCATTCGTAGGGGTGCCATCGCCGAGGTGGATCCAGCCGAAATTCGCGGCATAGGCGTAGCCGGAGAGGCAGGTGTCGAGCGCGCGGGTGCCGTTAGTGGCGTCCGCGCGGAAGTCGATCCAGCCGGCATTGGCGGCGTAGGCGTAGCGGTCTGTGCTGGAGATGGTGGATTGGGCGGCGGCGAGGCCGGTGAGGCCAGCGAGGAGGAAGATTGGGGCGGTGGTTTTCATAGGGAGGTGTTAGTCTGCGGGAAGGTTCATTCTTTCTTCTAAAAAAACGGCCGGATATTGATCTAGTGGGTGGATTTGAAAAGGAAATAGGAAATCAAAAGTGACCATTATGTTGCCTCATTGAAGCGCGAATTGCCCCAAGATAAATCATGACTAAAGGCCATGACTAAAGGCCTGTCCATCTGTCATGAAGGCCCATGACTAAAGGCCTGTCCATCTGTCATGCCTCTGTCATGTCCCTCTGTCATGAGGGGCGGCTGCCGTCATCTCCGCGACGAAATGATTCTCACTACCTGGTGCTAGCAAGGAGCTTGGCATCCCGGAGAGCCCCCTCGCGACTGCCATAGAACGGCGATCGGAATCCAGCCACAGGGACGAAATACCAGCGCCCCTTGTTTGGCCCGCTTGTAATTCGGGCGACGCTGCGCTCTACCGCAGAAAGTGGTTTCTGCGTTGGCTTACTGGCGGAGGAGGACTTTTTGCGGCTGGCTGCTTCACCCCTCAAACGCCGCACCTCATCTTCAACCTTGGCCATGCCCTTCGCGAGTTCGCGATAAGTGCTTTTCAGGGAATCCACCTCGCCAGCAAGGCTCGCCTTCGCCTGGACCGCAGCGGCAGCCTTGTCGGCCTGAGCCTGAAGGATCCCGTTCTTTTCCTCTTCCTGCGCCAGGTTTTCGGCCAATCGCCGGGCATCGGCGCGCACCGCCTCAATTTCCAGGTCCTTTTTTGATAGGGCCTCTTTCAAATCAGACTCCAGATTCTTTCTGCTAGTTTCCACCGCTGTAATCTTGCCGTAGGCTTCATCGAGCAGTCGCTCGCTCTCCTTTGCTTGAAGCAGTTGGTAACCCCAGAACGCAGCCAGTACTGCCGCGGCTACGCCCAGGCCGATGACCATGGCCCTGGGAAATCGGGCTGCAACTTCAGGGGGCGGCGGGAGCTCTGTTTCCGCTGAAAGAACCGGTTGGGACTCCAGCGGAACAGATTCCAGACTGCGGGATTCTTCATCGCTATAGGTAGGGATTTCGTGAGACATGGCGTATGGGAAGATTGAGGATTCGACTGCCTGCCAACCTTTACGGGTTTTGGCAGTCACATTCGTTGATGACTGTGTGGCCATTTGCATCCCGATACTTGGCGTGGCTGCCGCGTTTGGACACGAATTCAAAGCCGTGGGCGGTGAGGATGGTGATGAATCCGGAGGATGGGATTCTCTTCGGCATGGTGCGGGAATCCGTTCAGGCGATGGCAAGTTCTCCTACGGTGACTTCAGTGATTTGTGGGATGGCGACGGATTCGGGGAGGTCTTCGAGATAAAGTTCGATAGCCTCCTTGAGGTTGGCGAGGGCTTCCTTTTCGGTGGAACCGAAACTGGAGACGTCGTAATCGAGGCATTGTGCGACGTAGTCAGATTCTTAGCGGCAGAGGATGTAATGGATGTTTCTCATAGGCTGAAGAATAGGGAAAAGGCGCTGGATGGCAAGGTTGAGGAATCGAAGGGTGGGCACGACGCCCACCCTTCCCTGAAGCGACAGGAGGGGAGTGTCGCTTCTTCTTGTTGGCAAGCCTCGCAAGTGCCTCCGTTTAGCATGGCATCGATCGAGAAACCGCTCCCTACGCCTCGTATCGCAAGGGTCGTGCCATGGGACATGGAAAACTTCAGTCTTCCCAGCGGTCAGTGCTTGTTAGTCGAGCCCCCTTCGATAGCCCTTCGACTGGTGCTGGGCGTCCAATTCGGGGCGGGTTTTTAGCGGGATCTTTTCATGCCAGTTGCCGCACTCACCGCTAAACCAGGCCTCGCTGCACCACTTCCACCACTAGCTGGTAGAATGAAATCATATAGATCATCGCTGCCACACCCGCCACGCCCGCGAGCATCAGCGCCAAGCCGTCCCGGGTCATCCAGCCCAGGCTCAACATCACCAAGCTGATAGCGGGCAGAACATTACCGAGGGGCAGTGGAAGGAAAATGAGCACCGCCATCAGCGCGATCCATGCTCCCCAGGCCGAGCGCAATCGACGGTTACTGATGCCGATCCAGCGTGGGCGAAGGAGCAGGTCGGCCTTTTCGTAGATCCAGGCCAAAAAGTGCAGGCAGCGCCGCGTCCAGGTCGCGTTGAGAGTGACTTGCCCGAGGCGCTTCGGCAAAGGCATGTTGTCGATGCCGCGCAGCCAGTTCCAAGACATCAAAAAGATACCCAGACTGAGCACCAAGCCGATACCGGCTATCGGCAGCATCGCTGGCACTGCAAGCAGAATGATCAACACGGGCCCGGAAGATTTGCCATGCAACTGGAGCAGTTCGGCGAAGGTCATGCCCAAGGACCCCGTCATAGGTGCATCAGGGTCCACGTCGGGCGGATTTCTGGAAGCGTGGGCTGCCCTCCTGAGCGCCAGGACCAAGGAGCGCTTCATGCGGAACGGTGCTTCAAATGGTTGGAATGGGACAGCTTGCCAATCAGGAGGTGCCCCGGCAATGCGACTACCAGCCCGATCAGTGTCACCGCTCCCCAGCTCCATGAAGCGCCGATCGAAGCAAACGCGAACCCAAGTCCGAATTTCATGGGTTTGTCGCCAAGTAAAAGGTTTCTGGAAAGCGTTTTCATCGTGCTGGGTGAGTTGGATTGGTGAGGCGATTGAAATCCATAGACCTCATATACCTAACTTCCTAAGAAAAAATAGGTCTGAGGGACAACTACCCTCTAACGATTTACCGGGACCCCCGGGCCCGCCTATTTCAGTTCCTTGAGTTGCCCGCCCTGCCGCCGGGCGATCTTGTTCCAGAAATCCTTATCATCGGGCTTCATTTTGAAGCCGATAAAATGAAAGGGAATCTTCGCGGGCAGCTCCGCGGTCAGCTCTTTGAAGAGATCCTCGAATTCATCGTCGGTGATGGATTCGGTGACTCCCCCCGCGCCGCGTTCGAAGCTGCCGTCGGAGATCAGGAAGATGACATCGGGCTTGAGCCCGTAGGCCGCCCGCAGGATCGGCGGCAGGCCGTTTGGATCCGGGGCGACGACGCCCTTGCCGTTGCGGGGCATGCTGCCGCTCTCGTTCCATTGGGTTTCGATCCATTGTTTCGCCAGTTCGCGGTTCGGTTGGGTGGCGGCGACGAGCTCGGGCTGGAACATCTTGTAGTTCCGCACGAACTGGAAGATGCCGAACCGCGAATCGACCGGCAGTTTTTCGATCATCCCGATGGTCTCCTGTTTGATCTTGGTAAGAGGCATGGCGGATTGATTCGCCTTGTTGACCACCGAGCCCGAGACATCGAAAAGCAGCAGGATGCGCTGGCCGTTGGTCTGAACGCCCATGAAATCGATCGCGGTGCCCAGGCCCTTGCCACCCGCGCCACCGAGTCCGAAACCGCTGCCCGCCCCGGTGCCGGCCGCGCCGGAGAGGCCGGTGACGATGTTGCTGGCGATGGCGGACGGATCCGGCGTGAGCATGTTGTCGATCGACACCTTGGGCGCTTCCGGCAGGGCGAATGCGGTCGGGCGGAGGCTGACGAGCCGCGCCTTGAAGGTGGGCTTGGCGGCCAACGCGGCGTGAGCGGCGAGGTTCATCCGGTGCTGGCGCGTCTGCGGAGGCACCTTGATTTTCGGCTTCGGCGGAGCCTCGAATTTTGGCGGTTCGCTCTTGATATAACTTGCGACGATCCACACCCCGGCGATGAGCGCCAGCGCGCCGTGGACGATGAGGCTGCCGATGAAAGCAGCGGTAACGCTCTTGCGGGCCGCCGTGCGCTTGTCCTCGACTTGTTCACTGAGATGCTTGGCCATTGGATCAAAGAGTCAGGGGACTTCGGAGGTGTCGTCGGAGAGCGTCACTCCGGTGATGCCCGCCTGGCTGCACGCGTTGAGCACGTCGACGATGCGCTGGTGGGTGGAATCGTTGGCCGCATCCACGGTGACAAGCGCGCGGTTCTGATTCAAATCGGCGGCTTCCTTGAATTTCCCGAGCAAGGTGACCAGCGGTTTCAATTCCTGATCACCCTCCGCGCCCACGATCTCCTCGTTCACTTCCACGCCGCCGTCGCCGCGGATGCCGATGCGGATTTCCTCCGGGATCTCCACGGAAACTTCGTCGGAAACCGATCCGGGCAGGGTCATGCCGATGTCCGCCTCGTAGCGCGGCGGCCGCGAGGAGATCAGGAAAAAGCAGATCAGCAGGAAGCCGATGTCGGCCATCGGAGCAAGCTGGACTTCGATGGATTGTTCTTCGCGGCGGCGCAGGATCATGGCTCAGCGGGTGGAGTTGAAGGTTCCCAACACGATTTCGACCGCCCCGGCTTCGGCGCAGGCGCGGTAGAATTCCTTGGTTTTGAGGGCGGCGGTGTTGGCATCGGCGCGGAGGTAAACCTTGAGCGGCGGAAACTCGATCATCCGGCGCGTGAGGCTGGCGGTGAGCTGGGCGAGGTCCTGCGGCTCGCTGCCGAGGTAGTAATTCCCCTCCTTGTCCAGATTCACAATCACCCGCCCGGCCATTTCATCGGGCACGACGGCGGCGGAAGCGATCGGCAGCTCGATGGGCACGTCGTATTCGTTTTCCGCGATCTCGTTGGTGACCATGAAAAAGATGATCATGATCCAGGTGATGTCCACCATGGGCGCGATCTGCATCCCGACGTCGTCAACGGTCCTGCGTCTGATTTTCATCTTCGGTGGCGGATTTTGTTAGGTTTCCTCGGCAACGTGGCCGGCGGGCGAGCCGCTGACGAAGCCACTGATCAGGTTCGAGGCGGAATGGGCGAGCTGGCTGACATGCGACTGGAGCATGTTTTTGAAAATGAAGTAGGCCAGCATCGAGGGAATGGCGACGATGAGCGCGGCGGCGGTGGTGATCATCGCCTCGCCGATGCCGCCCGCGAAATCCGATGGCTTGGTGGCTCCGGCAGCAAGCTGGTCGAAGCTTCCGATCATCCCGGAAACCGTTCCTAACAATCCAATCATCGGCGCCACCGCGGCGAAGGCGTTGAGCATGTTCACCCACAACATGTATTTGGTTTCCTCGTGGAAGATGGTTTCCGCGGCCACCGCTTCGAGATCCGCCTTGGAATAAACCTCCACGCCGGCGGCCGCCTTGGTGAACGTTTCCTTGATGACATGGGAAAGCGAACTCGGATCGCCCTCGCAGAGTTTCAAAGCGGCGGGCACATCCTGATTGGAGAGGGCGGTTTCGAGCGAGGCTTGGAGCGCCGGCGGCAGCATCGTCTTGCGTTTGATGCGGACCGCGCAAAATGAGATCACGGCGATCGTGCCGATTGAAGAGAGCGCGATCGCATGCATAACCCAGCCCCCCTTGATATAAAGGTCCAGCAGGCTTTCGTTCTTCACGGTCGCGGCGGGCGGCGCGGTGCCCTGCGTGGAAGCCGTCCGGGTGGCGACGGACATGCTGACCATGAACAGGGCGAGGGCAATGAAGACAGGGCGGATGATTTGTAACAATTGTCTCATGGTCGTGTTGGTTTGGGGCTTGGGTCCGGCTCAGTCGCCGAAGATGTTGTAACGCTTGGGAGGGGGTGGCGGCGCGGAGGGGGTGGCGTCTCCGGATTCGTCCGGAGCATCGTCGTCGGAAGTTTCGCTGTTCGCTTCCCCAGCGGTTGGATTGAGTTTGCCAGCGGCTTCCAAGGCCCGCAGGCGGGCGAGTTCCGCAACGGTCCCAGCGGCCGCCTCGGAATCCGGATAGAGTGCGGCGAGGTCTTCGAGCACGTTTTTCGCAAGCAGGTTGCTGCCGGTGAATTGATGAACGGCGGCGGCTTTTCTCAGGCCTTCGGAAGCCTCTTTGGCACGGGTCCCGACGAACAGGCTGGGATAAAGCGAGAAATCCAGCGCGAGGTGATAGAGACGCTCGCGCAGCGGTCTGACTTCGTCGTCATCGATCCAGCGCGGGTGTGCCTCCTCGATCGCCTGGAGTTCGGCGAAATGGCGGTCGGCGAGGAACGCGGTGGCCAGCAGCATGGCATCCGGGTTGTCCGCATCCTCAGTAATGGCCCAGGCGAGCTTGTCGGAATCCTCGGGCTTGCCGGATTGCAGGGAGCGGACGAAATCGATAATGACCTGTTCGGCCCGTGCGCGTTCGACGCGGGCTTTCACCGGATCCTGGCCACGGATGCGGTCGAGGATTTTTCCGGCTTCATCAAGCTTGTCGGAGTCACCGGCGAGTCGCAGCGCTTTGGCGAGGGCGAGGCCTGTTTCCCCGGCGTTCGAGCCGCTCAGGCGCAGCGTTTCCCGCCGCAGCTCCCAATAGACCCTCAGCGGCGGGATTGAGGCGGCGGTGGGTTCGCGATGAAGCGCCTGCTCGCCGGAGGTCAAGGAGAACGTCACACCTTCCAGTTCCACCAACGGAATATTCCTGACGGTCAATCCGGCCGGCAGGGTTTTCTCGACGACGAGCGTTTGAGGGGTGGCCTGGATGATGCGGACGGCTACGGGAGCGCCGCGTGCCGGATCTTTCCAACGGATCTCATCGAGCTCCGGGCGGCTTTTGACCAACGCCTGCATTTGCTCCGGAGTGGGCGCGGCACCGGCCCCGCCACACGCTAACAGCGCGGCGACAACCAGGGTGATGGAGGAGCTTGCGGTCATCGGGCGGCGGGTGGGATGGTTCCCGCATCGGGGTTTGCGGACTCGATGACTCCGCCGAGCGCGCGGGCTCTCACGGCTCCGAGCTTGGTGCGCTCGAATGATGCGAGGTCTTCGCGGGTGACCAGTTCGGAATAAACTTCGCGGGCCTTTTCAGGCATGCCGAGTTTTTCCAATGATTCCCCGCGTTCGAAATACGCGTCCGCGACCATCGCCGGGAACCGGTTGAATAACAGATAGACCTGTTCGAAATACGGCAGCGCCTCGCGATGGCGACCGCGTTTGGCATGCAGGCGCGCGGCGTCCATGAACGCTTCCGCGCGAACCGCGGCAGGCATGGATTTGGTTCGCTGCACGGCCAGCAGGATATCCATCGCCTTGTCCGCCTCCCGCTTGGCCAGCATTCCGGCCTTGGCAAGCGCTACCCTGCCTCCCAGCTCGCCTTCGACCAGCGAGATGCCGCGCTCGTCGGGCGCCGTCTTGGGCATCACGGCGGATCGTTCATACTTTTCGAAACTGGCGAGCGCGGCCGGTTCGTCCCCGGCGCGGGCGGCG
>JBGSOI010000096.1:0-5835 GCA_041739215.1 Akkermansiaceae bacterium | reverse complement strand
GGGCACTCCGAAAAATCCCTGAACTGGTGCCGGTGACATCGAAAGCGCGGCGCGCGGGATCTCGGGTATGGGTTGGCAGGCTATTAGCCCTACTTTGAACGGCTTACGCAGTCTCAGGTGCTTGCCGTTGACGGCATTTCCCGGGCTTCAGGGCGGCTCTCAGATCGACGCTCCCGGCGTATTTCTCAAACGGGTGTATTCCATGATGTTGTAAACCAGATTGATCATCCCTATCTCCGACCGGCATCTCTCCAGGCCGATGCAGCGCAGGACCAGACGTTTCAGACACATCGTCATGCGCCCGAACCGGTGCTCGATCCTTGCTCGGATCTTGCTTTTGAGATGATTCATTTCGATCTGGCGCTGATCCAGCGGATGGTCCCGCGTCCCTTTCTCGTGGATCAGCGGCGTGATCCCCGCCGATCGCAATCGCTCCGCGATGTCCGCCCCGGCGTATGCACTGTCCCCAAACGCCGCCGCTTCTTCTACTCCGCCCTCGAAGTAGGTTTCGGGAATGATCTGCGAGTCGTGCCGGTGGGCGGGTGCCACCTCGTAGTCGTGCACGAAACAATCACTGTTACCGCCGACGATGCTGTTTTTATAACCGTAGTAGTTCTGGCCGCGCTTTTTCGTCCACCGGGCATCCACGTCCTTTTGCGCCAGCTTCCGCGGTTGCCCCAACCACTCTTCCGGCACCTCCCCGTTCTTCACTGAATCGTTCTCCTTGCGTGAGTTGCGCTGCCTTGGAACCTCCATGATCATGGCGTCCACGGTCTTGCCCTCGCGGCACAGCAGCCCTTTGTCCTCCAGTTCCCGGCGGAAGCGTTCGAACAGGACGCGCGCACCGTCCCGACCGCCGGAAGCCGCAGTCACGTCTCCCGACTCCGGGTCGATCCGCGACTTGGCCAGAGTGTCGCGAAACAGCCAGATGGAGGTGGAGTCCGGCATCTTGTCGTGCGGCGACAGGCCGATGAATCGCTGGGCAGAAGCACTGTCGTTGAGTTGGAACTCGAGTGCCTCGTCGGACAGGCCGCGGATGACTTGGAGGACCAGGATCTTGAACATCAGAACTTGATCCCAAGGCTTCCGTCCGACAACTCCGGTATGGACACCCAACAGGGTGGCGAGTTCGGGACGAAACATCTCGAAGTCAACGGCTGCGGCAACGGCCTTGAGAGGATCGCCAAGTTGATCGAGGCGGCGAAGCTGGATCTCGTGCGTGAAGAATCCGGTCTGGATCATATGCTCACAACTCGGAAAGCAGCAATCAAGCCATTGACAGTCAATTCATTGGAATTTTTCGGAGTGCCCTTAAGCGAACCCCGCTTTTCCGCCGAGACCGGTTCCAGCGGCTACTGGATGCCCGCTGGCTACGCCATCGAAACCGGCATCGGCATTTACTTTCTCGAGAAGTACGATCCCAATCGTATTCCCGTGATCTTCGTTTATGGCGCGGCCGGCTCGCCGCAGGACTGGGCTACCTTCTTCAAGACGTTCGATCGCAAACGCTACCAGCTTTGGTTCTACGATTACCCCTCAGGGCGTCGGCTGGCCGAATCTGGGGGTGCGCTTGATCGCGGTATCCGGCTTCTTCAATCCCACTACGGCTTCAACGAACTCAACGTCGTCGCCCACAGCATGGGTGGCCTCGTTTCCCGCGAAGCGGTGACCCACAACTACAAGGACGGCCATCGCTACATTAAACACTTCGTCACCATCTCCAGTCCGATGGGCGGCATGAAATTCGCGGAGTCCGGCGTCAAGCACATCAAAACCGTGATCCCCTCATGGATTGACATGGTTCCCGGCAGCGAGTTCCAAGAAGAGATTTTCGACGTGAAGCTCAAGGGCAAGATCCCCTACATGCTGCTCTACGGCACCAAGTCCAAGCATTCGGTGGTCCTTCCTCCGGAAAATGACGGCACGGTCAGCGTCGAAAGCGTCACTCGACCAGCAGCAATCAAGGACGCCGTCAAAGTCCAGAGCTTCCATGAGGACCACGTTTCGATCCTTTCAAATCCTGAGGTGATCAAGATGGTCGAGGACTTCCTCGGAAGCTGACGCTGCCCCTCCGCTGCAGATCTTCATTGTTCCGGTATTTCAACGAACCGGAACACCGGACTCCCTAGCGCGCGAGAGACTCCGTTTCATCCTTGCCCATCCCCTTGGCTTTCTTAGACCGGTTTCCAAATGACCTTGCCGAAATCCAAGGGATCTATGAATTGGTAAAATCGCTGCGCGTTGTTTTTCCAAGTTTCGGACGGACAAAGCCAATATCTGCGTTTTTCGTCAGTCGTGGATGTTCATCCACTCATTCCTCACGCCTTGATCTTGGCTCCGTCCGTCTCGATGATTTAGGCAATTCCATCTGGAAAACGGTCTAAGCCGGAAGCGGAAGGGTGACGTGCGCGGTGGCTCCGACTCCGGCGTTGTTTTCGATCCAAATGCGCCCTCCATGGGCCTGGATGATGCGCCGGCAGATCGCCAGACCCATGCCGAGCCCGGTGTCCTTGGTGGTGAGGAATGGCGTGAACACCTGATCCAGTTTGCCGGCGGGGAGTCCGCGGCCGCGATCCTTCACCGATACATGGAGCTGTCCGCCATCGTCCATAGCGGCGGAGACATGGAGCGTCCTTTCCTCGGGCGGGCAGTCTTCCATTGCCTGGAGTCCGTTGAGGATGAGATTGAGAATGACCTGCTGCATTTGCACCCGGTGGCCGCGCACCTGCGGCAATCCGGGGGCGGTGTGAAACGTCAGCGTGGTCCGGCGCTGGATCGCATCGGGGTGGGCGAGTTTTTCCACTTCCGCGAATAGCCGCTTCATGTCTAGCGGATGGAACTCGATTTCCTGCTGTTTGAGAAACGTGCGCATGCCATGGATGATCTGCCCTGCCCTGACGCTGTCGTCCTGGATGTCCGTGAGAATGGCGCGCAGTTCGTCACGGTCCGGCTCGGCCTCTTCGAGCAGGATCCGGGCGGTTTCCGCATTGGCAAGCACCGCTCCGAGCGGTTGGCCAAGGTCATGGACGAGGGCTCCGGAAAGCTCTCCCACCAGGCTGACTCGGCTCATGTGGGCGAGTTCGCGGTCGTGGCGCAGGATTTCTTCCACCGATTGTTTTCGCGCCGAAATATCGATGCTCGCACCCATCAGGCGGTCGGGCTTACCGTTTTCCCCGGTGTAAGGACGCCCGCGCGAGGAAAGCCAGCGGATGCCGCCATTCCCGTCGGTCACGCGGTATTCCTCCCGGAACTCGGTGCCTGTGGCCAGTGATTCCATCAGGGATTTCTCAAGGTGCTCCCGATCGTCCGGATGCCAGATGTCACGAATGCGGTCGAGATCCGGCACCTCACTGGCGGAGAGGCCATACAACTGCCGCGCCCGTTCGGTGAGCCACAGGCATTTCCCTTCCGAGTCGATCGCCCACAATCCGGCACCCGCCGACTCTGCCGCCAGGCTGAGAGCAGCTTCGCTTTCCCGGAGATCGTCCGCAAGCGCGGCGATCCGGATTAGGCTGCGGCCCAATTCGTAAGCGATTACGAGAATGATTGGCAGGAAGGAAAGCGAGATGAAATAGGGGCTCCGGATGATCTGGTATTCCTTCAGCGCGGACATGCCTCCTGCCAGTAGCAGAAAGAGGATGATACTACCTCCGACGACTCCCGCCCGGCGGTGATTTTCGCTGCCGCCCCGCCGCCATAGACGAACCGAAGCATCGACCATGAAGATGATCCAGAGGAGCGTACTGAGGGTGCCCAGATGGACCATGGGGCTGGAAATCGCATCGGTCACCATACTCACCTGAGTCCCCAGCAATTCAATGGATCCCACTGCGGTGACCTCGCGATAGACCTCGTTTCCGCTGACGAACAGGGAGATGACAACAATAAGCAGCCGCAAGGCCAGGCAAGAGCCTGCGAGCCAGCGGTTCCCGGTCCCGAATTCCAGGCAAACGTAGGCGATGAGGCCGACGTTCAAACCCACAATCGTGATCCCTCCATAACCCAGGAAATCATTGATTTGCTGTGGGGTCGTGGACAACATCATGCCCAATTCGCAGGCGGCGCAGCCCGCCACCGAAGTCGCGGCGATGGAGAAGGCCAGGGATGCCTTGGCCCGCTGGTTTTTGATCCAGGCGAGCAAGTGCACCAGCGCCAGGGTGAGGCAGGCGGAAGCGATCATGCCCCACACCAGGATGACCCAATTCATGGTCATGCGCCAGGCGATGGCACGAATTTCTCCCCGATCCACTCCACGGCGCGTCCCAGTTCGGCAGGGGATTGGACGCACAACTTGCGCATTACTTCCGCGCGGTGCGCCTTCACCGTGCGTTCGGAAACTCCTGTTTCAGCGGCAATGCCCTTGTTGGGCAGCCCCTCCACGATGAGCGTGAAAACCCGTTGCTCACAGGGTGTCAGGGAGGCGTAGCGTTCGCGCCACATCCGCGTCAACGAGCGTGACTCGCGTTCCTGGTCAAAGAGTTCCAAGGCCCGGGTCACGGCATCGATCAACTCCTCGCCGCGCGCCGGCTTGGTCAGAAAGTCCACCGCGCCGCCCTTCATGGCCTGCACCGAGGAAGGGATGTCGCCGTGTGCGGTGAGGAAAACAATGGGCAAGGCCTCGTCTTTGGCTGAAAGCAACTCCTGCAGCGCGAATCCGCTCAGATGAGGCATTTGGAGATCCACCACCGCGCAAGCCACCCGCTCGGACCGCTGATGGTCGAGGAAATCGCGCGCGGAATCGAAGGCTTCCACATCGAACCCCGCCGCGCGACGCCGGCGGCCGAGGGCCCGCAAAAGCGAGACATCATCATCTACCAGATAGATGACGGGCTTTTCCCGAGAGTCGGATGGATTCCGACCATTTGGTCCAGCGGGTTCCATTCGTCACGGATTCATGTTGGCGATGGCGGCATTCGCTTCTGAATGCCGCGAGTCGGACTATAGGAGCCGGCCCGCGTGGTTCAAGAGTGAAGGAGAATCACTTCGCGGGTTGCATTTTCGGAGCCGCCCATGAGCCGTCGAGGGCGGCTTCATCCGGCCAGTAGATTCGCAGGCAGGACGAGAAGGGTCCCTTGTATTCCAGATCGGTCTTGTCGACGAAGTAGCCGGATTCAATGCGGTAGCTGTGCCCCATGGGATAACCCTAGATATAGGCTTCCTTGGCGATGGCGCGGGCCGCTTCACTCGAAGCGGCCCGCGGATCCTGGCGGGTCAGTCCAATGTGATCACGACCTTGTCGATCCCCATGGAGGTCGAGAGTCCCGAGGTCTTGCCGGTGAGGTAGATGACCGTGCCTTTGTCGTTCTCGAGCCGCTCGTGCATCTTTCCTTTGAACAGCGTGAGGCCGCTGCGGGCTCCGGTGTAGGTGCCTGGAAAGTCGGCGAGCGAATCGAGGTGATAGACGTCCCCGACCGCGTTGATTTTCTGAGCTCCGGTGCCGCCGGCACCGAGGCTTTTGGTCGTGAACGACCGATCCCGGCCCTGGTAGCGGATGGTGCCTTTACCGGTGGCTGCCGAGCCGTAGTAGGAGGCCTGGAACTCATCGATCGTCACCGTGGCGGCGGGCGGCCCGGTGGGTGCCGTGGGGTCGTTCGACATTTGCGTGGCGCAGTTGGCCAGCAGCAAGGTGGAGGAGAGGGCGAGGACGGACGTGTATTTGTTTTTCATGGTTCAGTGAGGAGACGGGATGGATGGGTCATTCTGAGTTAGGGAGAGATGGATTATTTCATGATCCTGGCCGCAGGACACGGACACGTCTTCCGGTCAATGGAGGGCGGATTTCTTTTCCGGCGGATAAATGCACTTCCCGTGACGGTTGCGGACCGCGCCGGGACG
>JBGSOI010000019.1:0-14199 GCA_041739215.1 Akkermansiaceae bacterium | reverse complement strand
CTCAACCTGCGGATCAATCTGTGCATGAGAAAAGCTTATGGTTATCGCAGCTTTGATCTGCTACAAACATCTCTCTATCACACACTTGGAGACCTGCCCGAACCAAAGTTCACCCACAGATTTTGCTGAAGAGCCAGATTTTTCTCAGCAAAATCAAAATTGTCTGGAAACGAAGGTAAGCGTGAGCGGTGCTGGCCGCCCAACGGGGAATGGAAATCGCCTTCCTTGGAGGGTAGCGCAAGAGCTGCGTTTCTGGCTAAAAAGAACTTGCCGAAGTTGACAGGCAGGGGCCGACCAAGTGTGGTTCATCCCGTTTTCGATGTGGTCCGCAGCAGTCTCAAGAAACGGGCGGCTGAACTCGGGCCACGGGGGCATGACCGCTTCCATATCTATCGAACAGAGTTTGCAATGCTGTTTCTCGCAGCGGCTTCCCCATTCCTTGTTCGGTGGCTCCTGGATGAAATTTTCACTGCTGAGGCCGGTAGAGGCAGATTGGCGATTCAATGGGGGCGAACTCCTCCTTCGATCCCGACAATCAGACGGGCGTATTCTAAAGTTTTCGATGAGCTCGTCAGTACGGATTTGGTGTCGAGAATTCCGAAGCAATGGCACCTTCTGCTCAGAAAATATAAGATGGGTGCGTGGCACGAGGATGCGCCTGAATGGATGCTTGAGGCTTTCTATCGCGCTGGAGTTTCTGCTCCGCTACCGCTCTGCATCAGGAAGCCAAAGCCGAAAAAGGGAAAGTGTGTCAGGCATCAGGACGAGGTCGGGGCGGATGAAATTGTAGAGGATGCCGACCCTGTCGAGGAAGTGATATCGGATGAGACCCGCCCAACTGCCGCCGCGATGTCGCCAACAAAAAAAACGAAGCGCTTGGAGCGCGAATTGGTCGCGATCCGGAAAATATTTCCTGACTTTTCGCTGGACGAGGAGGAGTGGTTGATCGCTTGGGATCAAGGTCTGACAGCAGTAAGGCAAGATCGCGAAAGGAGGAGATCGGCAGAAACAGACATCAGGACCGTTGTTCAGAAAGATCCAAGTCCATTAAAGAAAGTGACGCAATTGAGGATGGTGCCCGAACGTAAACATCGGCAGTCGGACTTGTTGCCGCTGAGCAAAGCTTCGCATCACCAGGATGTCTCTACGAATCAGGAATCGGAAGGGTTTTCAATTGAAGCGGCTCCCGCCGAAGCTTCCAATGAATGGGCAAGAATCCAAGTTTCGGAAAGTGGGGTAGAAAATGCCCAGCTACAGTCCTCTCCTCAGTCAGGCGAGTCCGCAAACGAAGAGTCGTGGATATTGAGAGAGCACCGGGCAGACGTCTTGCGAAGCGAAAAATGGGAGTTCGAGGATTGCCCTATCATCTTATTTCCTGATGTTCTGAGAGACTCACCTAAGGATACATTCCAAGCTTGGTTGAACCATGATCCAGGTCGTGACGAGTGCGGTGTTCCAATGGAGTTTGAGCATGACTACGCGATCGAATATCAGAACTTCGAGTCCGAGATTATCAATTTTGTGGATCAGGGCTACCTTGCCGAAGCCGTGTATAGAGACACGTTCCCGGCAACGCATCGCTCACTGTTGTTCTGTTGGATTCTTGAAAGAATCGTAGCGAGAACTCTCAAGCTCAAATCCGGTCAGATCGACTATCAAACTGACAAGAAATTCATTCCCATGGCACACGTCTGGAATGAAGCAGAGGCCGGATATTGGCTCGAGCACTGGAATCCGAAATTTTGGGCACCGCTCACTCCACTTCGGCTGGAAATGCTTCGGCCACTTTCGGCTTCCGAAATTCCAGACGGATATGACTGGATTTCAGGCTGGGGATTCATGCCCTGCGATGCGGTTGAGCGAGCGATGCGAATTTACGCTGAGCCTCAAAGTTCAGGCGTGAAAGATGCGAAGCTTCGGGAAAGTGAGTGGACTTGGGCTGCTGCTGTTTACAGGGCTCGCGGTGGGACGCGGGCGGCGGGAGACATTTCATTCGTTAGGCGGCTTCCCTTGCCCGGAGGGAAGTCGATGTTTGGCATGCCGTTTTGCGTTGATTACTCATGCATCAAATTTCCTGTATCCGATTGGATGGACTTTAGCGAGACGCCGGGAATGTGGGTTTGCAGTGGTCATGGTGAGGCCGAGATCTTGGAGAAACTTTGTCACGTGAAATCCAGCATTCACCTGCCCTCCTTATTAATGATAGAACGCTACCTGGTTCAACGCGCTGGAGGTTTCCTTGAGAAAAGTTCGGGTGATGTGTCTTGAGAATTTAATCTAGGACGCGGAAATATTTTTCTCAAAACGAAACCGGCCGGTTTCGTTTTTCGAGCGACAAGGTGAAAAATGTGTCATCGGGAGTTTTTGCCCGTCTGGTTGAGCGGACGGCCGTCGAGGCAGAACTGATTCAGGTAGAAATCAACATCCACCTGTCAGGGACATCACGCGGACAGCGATTTGTCGGGCTTGTGGTGGTCGGGGGAGGGCTTGAACCCAACCTGAACCACACAAAATGAAAGCCAAACGAAGAATACACGAACCAGAATTCAAAGCCCGCGTGGCGCTTGAAGCACTCAAGGGCATCCAGACCATCCAGCAGATCGCCAAGGATTTCGATATCCACCCGGTGTTGGTTTCCTAGTGGAAGAAAGCCATGACCTCAGGTGCCGGCTGCGTCTTCGGACCCGGCCGGGAGGAGGTCGATGGCGACGATTTCGAGTGCCAGCGCGACGAACTGCACGCCAAGATCGGGAATCTAACTATCACCTTGCCCGAGCAAGTCTGGTGCACCGACATCACCTACGTGCCGATGCCCAGCGGTCATGCCTACCAGTGTGCGTTGATGGAGAGGCATTTGCGCAAGATACTGTGCTGGGCCGTTTTGAACACCATGGAAACCGGCTTCTGCCTCGAAGCCCTGGAAAATGCCCTCGCCAGCACCGGTCGCGTTCCCGGGATCGTCAACACCGGTCAATGCGGCCAGTTCACCTCCGCCAAGTGGACCGGCCGACTGTTGGATCTCGGCGTGAAGATCAGCACGGACGGGCGCAGGCGCTGGATGGACAACGTCTTCATCAAGCGGCTGTGGCGGAGCGTGAAATACGAGGGGATCTATCTGTTCGAACACACCACCGTGCACGCGCTGCGCGCGGGCCTGCGGCAACGGTTCGGCCGCTACAACGACTGGAGACCCCACGAGGCGCTGGGCAATCTGACACCCGCCGTCGTCTATCAAACCGCAAGACGTCCACCGTAATCCGGCCGGTTTCCACGTCCGGTCCCGAAACCACGCGATCCCGCGAGTTGAGCGGAAAAGCGCAAAGCCTGTGCGGCCTGACCGCTCCCCTTTTTTGCCGATCCAGCCTCCGCGTTTTGTTGGGCTACGCAGCCGGTTTGTTTGGAAATCCCCTCCCGCATCACAAATGGGTCAAACGCTGAATCCAGTGACTTTTGGCAATCGATCAATCTTGAGGCGAGGGGTGAAACTGGAGCGACCGGTTCGGTCTGGGGAATGGTTTTAGGAAAGTGTTAGAGATTTGGGAATGTCTTCATCAAATCTTTAATGTAATTTGTCCATCAAGTATCTAAATGTAAGGGTGTTAAGAAAGTTTTGTGGTGCATACCGGAGTGCATACTTTTGGTCTGAAATGCATACCACCCAGTGGGTCGCTTTTTGTGCTATCGCGTGAATATTGTGCATGTAAATCACAGGAAATCAATTGGTTGGGTGGATATTGTGAAGAGGATAGGTCAACGCGTTCGTCCCATGATCCAATAAGTCGAGCTGAAAGCACAAATTTTCACCACCCCTGATCCAACAAATTCACTTCAGTGCATACCTCAGTGCATACCTGAACCCCAAAATGCATACCTTTATTGGTTTTTTGAGCGATTTTTGAAGCGTAATCAAGCTTGTAATCTGCTTGAATGCAACGCATTGCGGCGAATTGCAAATGGAGCAATTAGGATTATGAGTCCCCTGCTCTAACCGCTGAGCTACAGGCCCTTTGAACGGCGGCGACTATGTCAGGCGAAATCGGCCCGGCAAGCGCCAACCTCAGGGAGTGGTGATTCGCGACACGCGGAGGCGTTCGGCGGTGATCAGGGCGAGGCCTTGCGCGAAGTCTTCCTCGACGGAGCTGGAGACGAGGCTGTAGCCGTATTTCCGCCAGTGGCGCATTTCCTCGAGGGCGTTGTGCATCCGCAGGGCGATGACTTCCGCGCTGTCGGTGCCGCGGTTGGAGAGGCGTTTGAGGAGGATTTCCTCGCTCGGCGGCATGACGAAAAGGTCGAGGAAGGCGCGCCGGATGTCGGCGTCCGGGCATTGACGGACCTGATCCGCGCCTTGGACGTCGATGTCCATGACGACGTCGATCCCGGCGTTGAGATGGGCGATCACTTCGGATTTCAGCGAGCCGTAGAGGTTGCCATGGACGACGGCGTGTTCGAGGAAATCGCCGGCTTCGAGGCGGTGGAAGAAATCTTCCTTGGAGAGGAAGTGGTAGTCCTTGCCGTTTTCCTCGCCCGGGCGGGGCGGGCGGGTGGTGCAGGAAATCGAGTAGCGGACTTCGCCGGAGTCGGCGAGCAGCCGGCAGAGGGTGGTTTTTCCCGATCCGGATGGACCTGAGACGACGAGGAGGATGCCGGTGCGTTCGGACATGGGGGCAGGAGGTTAAGACGGTTGCCGGACGGGAATCGAGAAGTTTATTCGGATTTCCGAAATCGCCCGGATCGCCGGTGATTGTTAGGGGGATCCCGGTCGCGCGGATTTCGGGTTGCGCCCCGGATTTTCCGAGCTTAGCGCTCAAGCATTGGGCGTTCGGAAATGTTTGCCCGGACTGAACCCACCAACCCAGATCATGAAAATCACCCGGATCACCCGCAATGGAGAGCGTCGCCAGGCATTGCTGAAGGAGTATTTCCTAACCGCGTCGCTGCTCGCGCTGCTGAAGCGGGTGGGGGATGAGGCGGCGAAGGCCCTGCCGCGCGGGAGCGCGGCACCGATTCCATTGAGAGTCCGGCGTTAGGCTACCGGGGGATATTCCCGGAACATGTCTCCCCACCGTTAAGGCGGTCATTTCAGAACAAGCCATTTGCGGATTGCCTGAGTGGCGGAATTGTCAGAGGTTCGGCATGCGATTGATGCTCCTCCCCGTTTTCCAAGACCTGATCAAGCCGCAATGGCGCGCGGTGCTTGAGGAACTCAAGCTCTCCGGAGGCTTGCCGGTGGGTGACCTGGCGAAGGTGGTGGACGCCAGCTACATGGCGGTGAAGCAGCACTGCGAAGACTTGAAAAAATTGGGGTATCTCGATCGGTCGCGGGTCCCGCGGACGGTGGTCGGACGGCCGGAGATTTTTTACAGCCTGAGCGCCAAGGCGGACTCCTTGTTTCCGGAGGCGGGGCTGGGTTTCACGCTCAATCTTTTGGACGAACTCAAGTCGCTGCTCGGGGAGAACGCGCCGGACAAATTGTTTTTCCAACATTTCCAGAAGCAGCAGGAGAAATGGCTGCCGCATTTTTCCAACGGCCAAACCCTGCCTGAAAAGGTGACCAAACTGGCCGCCCTGCGGGAAAAGGAGGGTTGCTATGTCCGCAGCCAGGTTGATTCCGGGGACCATGTGCTCATCGAGGAATTTCACAATCCCCTGCAACGGGTGTTCGAGCGGTATCCGCGGGCGGTCGCCATGGAGCAGCGGATGATCGAGCAGCTGCTGGGAACGCGGGTGAACCGGCGGGAACTCAACGGCGGCCGCAACGGCCAGCCGCGGGTGATTTTCGAAGTGTCGGGCCACTGAAATTTTGGTGAATGTCCGCCGCGTCACACGCGTCGAAGAGGCCGTCATTTCCGAAAAGCCATGAAGAACCCATACCTGATTCCGCTTGCCGCCCTGTTCCTGTTAGCGGCAACCGGTTGCGACAAGCAATCGCCCGAGGTCGCGAAGAAGATCGCAGAGCTTGAGCAAAAAAACCAGCAGGCGGCCGACCGCCAACGCGAACTCGAACAAGAGCTCGAGGATCAAAAACTGGCCGCGGAGCGCGACGCCATCGAGCGCGAGCGGGCGAGAATCGAGGAAGACCGGGCCGAGCTGGAGCGCCAGTCAGGCGAGGAAGCCGCGGCCCAGGATGCGGCGATCCGCGAGCGGGAGGAAGCGCTCGCCAACCGCGAGGGCAAGCTGGAGCAATTCCAAGCCGCGCTTGAGGAAAAGGATGACGATCTCCAGGAACGAACGCAACAGCTCAGCGAAAGCGAGCGCGAATTGGCCGGACGCGAGGCCTTGCCGTTCGAGGAGACCGCACAAAGCGAACCGGTGGCGGACTATGACATGTTTTACGATTCCTTGTCTCCCTATGGTTCCTGGTTGGAAACTCCGGACTATGGTTATGTCTGGCAGCCGGTGGCGGTTAGAGACTCCAACTGGCGGCCCTATTCCCGGGGTCGCTGGGCGTGCAGCGACCGCGGCTGGACCTGGATTTCCGACGAGCCCTTCGGCTGGGCCACCTATCACTATGGCCGCTGGACGCTGCTCCGTAGCCACGGCTGGATCTGGGTGCCGGGGACCGAGTGGGCTCCCTGCTGGGTTTCGTGGCGGGAAAGCGATAGCCACATCGGCTGGGCTCCGCTGCCACCCGAGACCCTGGCCTATCAGGGGCACAACTGGGATTCCTCGGTGGACTTGCAGTTCGGCATCGGCGCGCTGTGCTACAATTTCGTGGAAACCCGTTATTTTGGCAGCTCGATCTACAACCATTGTTTGCCGGTCTCGGGCAACAGCAATTTTTTCCTGAGCACCACCAACATCACCTTCATGCATTTCCAAAACCGCCAGGTCATTTGCGGCGGGCCGAAATACAAACAAGTGTGCGATCGCATCGGCAAGCCCCTGCCGTTCTATCGGCTGGAGATTGATCGGAAGCCCCGCCCTAACCGCGACATGCCGGGCATGCGCCCGCGGGTCACGAGTGACCGGCTGGTGTTTTCCGCGCCTAACATGGACGTGACTTGGAACGATCGCCTGAAGCCGAAGCGGATCAAGGGCCGCATCGAAACCGTCACCGTCGAGCGCAACGGCAACCTCAGCCGGGAGATCACGGACCGCTATCGCCAGAGCCGTGAGGAAGGCCGCCAAAAAGCCGAGACCGCCGTCGTCGAGCTGGGGGGGGCTGAGAAATTCGAACAGCACCGCGACGAGAAATTGCAGGGCAACCGCCGTCAGGTGGATGGCAAGGGGCGCAGGGAAGAGACCCGCGAGATCGCGAATGTCCCGGACCGTAAGCAGCGTGAAATTCCCGGTGTTCGCGAGCCGGAGCGGGTGGCGCGTCCTGCCGATGCGGATTCGGAGCGGACGCAAGTGCCGGACCAGGTCGCCCGCCAATCCAACGAGAATCGTCCGCGCGTGGAAACCCGGGACGATCGGAGAAATCCCACCGTCAGGGAGACGCCGCGGGTCACTCCGACCGAAACGGTGCAACCCAGGACGGAGCCGCGGACCCAGCGGCCGGTGGATGACCGCCGGGTTGCCAGGACCAACGAGCCGGCGAGGCAAGTGGAAACCCGCCGCGATCAACAACGTCAGGCGGATGAGCCCGCGCCGACCCAGAAGGAAGCGGTCGATCGGAGGAGGGAAGAGCAGTCCAATCAAAGGCAGCGCCAGGAAAAGCAGGACGAGGCCGCGCAAGCCCGCCAGGCACAACAGGAAGCCAACCAGCGCAGGCAGGACGAACAAGTCCGGCAACAGCAACAACAGGAAAGGCAGCGAGAAGCGCAACAAGCCCGCGAAGCCCAGCAGGAAGCCATGAGACAACAACAACGCGAGCAGCAAGAGCGAGCGCAGCGCCAACAGCAGGAACAAGCCCAACAGCGTGAACAGGAGCGGGCCCAGCGCCAGCAACAGCAAGACCAGCAGCGGGAAATGCAGCGCCAGGAAGAACGTGCCCAACAACGCGAGCAGGAGCGCGCGCAACGGCAGCAGCAGGAACAAGCTCGCGAGCGCCAGCAAGAGGAGAACCAGCGCCAGCAGGAAAATGCCCGGCAACGCCAGCAGGAGGAGAACAACCAACGCCAGCGCCAACAGGAAGAATCACGCCAGAGACAGGAGCGGGATCAGAAGGACCAGGACGAGCAGCGCAGGCGGAACCGTTAGCAGTAGTTGATGCCCTGGAGAATCTCCTCGCCTCAGCGGGCGATTACTGCGACCCTGCCCCGGGAGGAACTACACTGTTCGGCAAGATCATGAGGAGCACTAGAATCGCAATCGGTTTGGCGGTTACCATCTATGTCGTTGGTCCCCTCCTAGGCCTTGGACACTTGAGTAGAGACACTCTGTTTTTTGACGACTTTGACAAGGCATACAATAACACGGGATACTCTTTTCCACTACTATCCGAGGTGCTATTGCCATTTGGTCCGCTTTGGTGGTGGAGTTACATAACACCTGTCGCACTGGGTGTTGCGGCGGCGGGATGGGTCAAAACTCCAATATCAACAACGGGGCTCACGTGCCTCTTATTTGCCAGTGTTATACAATTTCTCACAATCATAGCGGTGACGGAACCCTACTTCTTTCTGACCAAACGCATGGGTAATTTTGCACCCATTTATCCACTCATCCCGTTGTTAGCGAATTTGTCCCTGCTTGGAGCATCCTTGGGACTGGCATCCTATTCGGTCTCGAAGCTGATTGCCAAGGATCGGCATTGAATCACCTGCAACGGTAGTCGAACAATTCGCGGTCAAAACCTGCCATAAGCTTTCCAATTTCATAGTCAATCACCTTTCATTTGCGCGGTCTCAGCGCTATTGACATTGCCAAGCCTCGTCCCCCGCGCATGGACGAGACGTCCATGCCCCCCTAGCAGGAAATCAATCCCTCCGCGTCAGCTCCACGAAGACATCTTCTAACGTTGCGACGTGGCGGAAGAGCGAGCGCAGGGGCCATCCGTATTGCGAGGCGAGTTGGGCGATGTGTTCGCGGGTGTCGGTGCCGGAATCGACCCAGACGGTGTAGCGGGTCCAATCGTCGTCGAGCGGCTCGGGGGTGACTTTTTTGACGTGGTCGAGGCGGTTGATGGCTCCGGCGACGACTTCCGGGTCGGCCTGGATTTCCACCTGGATGCGGCCGGCGGCGCGCATTTGCTCGACGAGGTTGGCGGGGGTGTCGGCGGCTTTGATCTGACCGCCGTCGATGATGATGACGCGGTTGCAGGTCATTTCCACTTCCGAGAGGATGTGGGTGGAAATGAGGACGGTGTGGGATTGGCCGAGGCGGCGGACTAGCTCGCGGATCTGGCGGATCTGGTTCGGGTCGAGGCCGTTGGTCGGCTCGTCGAGGATGAGGAGTTCGGGATCGTGGACGAGGGCATCGGCCAGGCCGACTCGCTGGCGGTAGCCTTTCGAGAGGGTCTTGATCATTTTCCGGCGGACCTCGCCGAGACCGCAGGTGTCGATGACCTCGCCGACGCGGCGGCGGGTGTCGGTGTTGCCGAGGCCCTTGAGCTGGGCGCGGAACTTGAGGTATTCCTTGACCCGCATGTCTTCGTAGAGCGGGACGTTTTCGGGCATGTAGCCGATTTTCCGACGGGCTTCGATGGAATGGCGGAAGATGTCGTGGCCGGCGATGGTGGCAGTGCCGGATGTGGGCGGCAGGTAGCCTGTGAGCATCCGCAGGGTGGTGGTTTTGCCCGCGCCGTTGGGGCCGAGGAAGCCAACGATTTCCCCCCGGGCCACGGAAAAGGAGATGCCGCGAACCGCTTCGTGGCGGGCGTATCGCTTGGTGAGTTGGGTGACTTCGATCATGATTTCTGCGGGTTCCGCGGATGGGTGAAATTCACGCTTGCGCGGTTGACGCGGCGGTGCTGGCCCCTTAATGAAGTGCCGCGCGTGGCGGGCCAAGCGGGAAATTTCCGGGCTCGCCACCTCATTTTACCCATTTCTCATGAACTCTTCGGTTTCGCCGCGACAGAACGCAGATTTGTTGGAGCAAAAATATAGCCAATGGTGCGAGGACCCGAAGTCGGTCGATGCGACGTGGGCCGCGTTTTTTGAAGGATTCGAATTGGGATCCGCGCAGGTGAAGCGCAAGGAGGAGCCCGCCGCTGGCGGTGCCGTCAGTATGGCCTCCGCGCCGGCGACCGATGCGGATCTGGCGTTTTTCGGCAAGGTGGTGAGCTTGATTTACAACTACCGCACGCTCGGCCACACGCAGGCGGCGATCAATCCGCTCGACGAACCGGAGCGCAATCCACGGCTCCGGATCGAGCAGTTCGGCCTGACACCGGCGGATTTGGACAAAATCGTGTGGAATTCGTTTTTCCGCCATGGCGACAAGATGACATTGCGCGACATGGTGGCCGCGCTGGAGGCGACTTACTCGAACAAGATCGGCTTCGAGTTCATGCACATCCACAACACGACCGTCCGCCACTGGGTGCGCGAGCGGATCGAGACCCACGCGCTGCGGTCCGAGGAAACGCCGGCGAAGAAATTCAACTCCCTGTGCTGGGTGCTCGAAGCGGAGGCGTTTGAAAATTTCCTGGGCAAGCGGTTCCTCGGGGAAAAGCGCTTCTCCAACGAAGGCGGTGAAGGCGCGATGATCATCCTCAACGCTATTCTTGAAGCGTGCCCGTCCCGCGGTGTGAAGGAAATCGAAATGGGCATGTCCCACCGCGGCCGCCTGAACATCCTCGCCAATTTCGTTAGGAAATCCCTGACCACCCTGCTCTACGAATTCACACCCACTTACGAGCCGGAAACGGTCGCAGGGGACGGCGACGTGAAATACCACCTCGGTTATGAAAGTTTCCGCGAGCTGGCCGACGGCCAGGTATGCATCAGTCTGGCAGCCAATCCTAGCCATCTTGAGGCCGTCAACTCGATCGTCGAAGGCAAGGCACGCGCCCGTCAGCGCGTCCTCAACGACCAAAGCGGCGGCGAGATCGACCGCGGACAGGTGCTGCCGATCCTGCTTCACGGCGACGCCGCATTCGCCGGCCAAGGCTCGGTCGCGGAGGTGCTCAATCTCTCCCAGCTCAAAGGCTACCGCACCGGCGGGACGATCCATCTCATCATCAACAATCAGATTGGGTTCACCACTGCGCCGGCCGACGCGCGTTCGACCGCTTACGCGACCGATGTCGCGAAAATGGTCGAAGCGCCGATCCTCCACGTGAATGGCGAGGAGCCGATGGAACTCTACTGGGCCGCGTTGTTCGCCTTGGATTTCCGCCAGAAATTCGGCCGCGACATCGTCATCGACATGTATTGCTACCGCCGCCAGGGCCACAACGAGGCCGACCAGGCGGCGTTCACCCAGCCGATCATCGCCAAGAAAATCGCCGACCGTCCGACTTTCGGCAAAATCTACAAGGAGCAGCTCATCGCCCAGAACGTCGTCTCCCAAGCCGATGTCCAAGCGCTGGAACAGGCGATCTGGGACAAGTTCGAAGCTGGCTATCAGAAAATGCTGCAGCTCCAGGAAGCGGGCGACCGCACCGCGTTCAGCGGCTCGACCGGCATCGACCAGCCGGATTACACGCACGCGCCGGTGCCGACCGGGATCAGCCGCGACGCACTGCAACACATCGGTGCCGTTCTAACGACCATCCCCGCCGGCTTCAATCTGAATCCAACGCTCGAAAAGCGTTTCATCCCGCGCCGCGCCGAGGCGCTGGCCAACGGCGGCCCGATCGACTGGGCGTTCGCCGAGTCGCTGGCGTTCGGGTCGTTGCTGTTGGAAGGGACCCCGGTGCGTCTATCAGGCCAGGATTGCCGCCGAGGAACCTTCTCGCAGCGCCATGCGGTTTTCTACGACTACGAGACGCGGGATCGCTACATCCCGCTCGAACACCTCGACGCGAAGCAGGCGAAATTCTGCGTTCACAATTCCTTTCTATCTGAATTCGCCGTGCTCGGCTTCGACTACGGCTACTCGCTTTCCTATCCGACGATGCTGACCATGTGGGAAGCCCAGTTCGGGGATTTCTCAAATGGTGCGCAGGTCATCATCGACCAATTCATTTCCTCCGCCGAGTCCAAGTGGCAGACCCCGAGCGACCTCGTGATGCTGTTGCCGCACGGCTACGAAGGCATGGGTCCGGAGCATTCCAGCGCCCGCCTCGAGCGCTTCCTCCAGCTTTGCGCGGAGAAGAATATCATCGTCGGGAATTTCACCACGCCTGCGCAATACTTCCACGCGCTGCGCCGCCAGAAGCATCGCGAATTCCGCAAGCCGCTCGTCCTGATGACGCCCAAGAGCCTGCTGGGCCGCCCGGAAGCCATCTCGCATGACTACGATTTCATGGAAGGCACCTGCTTCCAGGAAATCCTCCCGGACACCAGGATTTTCGCCAACCCGGCAGCGGTCAGCCGCCTCATTTTCTGCAGCGGCAAGGTTTACTACGACCTCATGGCTCACCGTCAGGAGAAGGGCATCGAGGACGCGGCGATCATCCGCATCGAGCAGCTCTATCCGTTCCATCGCGAGATGGTCGGTGCCATCATCAGCCAGTTCCCGAACGCATCCAACTTCGTCTGGTGCCAGGAGGAACCGCTCAATATGGGGGCCTGGTCCTACATTTTCCCGCGCCTCGAACGCGCCGTCGGCGGCAAGATCCGCTATGCTGGCAGGGGGACTGCTTCCAGTCCCGCCGCCGGTTCCAAGGCGATGCACTACCGCGAACAAAAGGCGCTCCTCACCCAGGCCTTCGAAGTCTAACATCGAATCGTTTTCCCCAACTCTCACCACGCCTCATCCATGTCACTCGACGTCAAAGTCCCCGCAGCCGGCGAATCCATCACCTCCGCCAATGTCGCCCGCTGGCACAAGAAAAACGGCGATGCCGTCAAGAAGGGCGAGATCCTCGTCACCCTCGAAACCGACAAGGTTTCCAATGAACTCGAAGCCGCCACCGACGGCACGCTCGAGATCCTCGTCGGCGAAGGCGAGGAGGTTGCCATCGGCACCGTGATCGCCCGCATCTCCGGTGAAATCGCCGCCGCCGCCGCGGCCGCTCCGGTCGTGCAGGCACCCGTGGCCGCGCCCGCCCCGACTACTGCTGGCGGAGGAGTCATCGAGCTCAAGGTTCCGGCCGCCGGCGAATCCATCACTTCCGCGAATGTCGCCAAATGGCGCAAGAACGACGGCGAGCAAGTCGTCCAAGGCGAGGTGTTGGTCACCCTCGAAACCGACAAGGTCTCTAACGAACTTGAGGCACCCGCTTCCGGTCGTTTGAAGATCCTCACCCCCGAAGGCGAGGAAGTCTCGATCGGTGCCGTCATCGCCACCATCGATTCCAGCGCCACCGGAGCGGTTGCTCCTGTCACCACTCCACAACCATCCACCCCGGCACCCGCTCCATCGACCGCAGCTGTGGTTAAATCGACACCTGCCGCCACGCCTGCCCCGGCTCCGGTAACCACACCCGCCGCCGCGAAACCCGATTTCTCCGCGCCTGTCGCCCCGGCCGAGCGGGTTTCCACCGAGTCTGTTAGCGAGGGCCGCACCACGCGGAAAAAGATGTCGATGCTGCGCCGCAAGATCGCCACGCATCTCGTCAACGCCCAGCACACCGCAGCCATTCTAACGACCTTCAACGAGGTTGACATGACCTCGGTGATGGACCTCCGCAAGCAGGTCCAGGACGAGTTCATGAAAAAGCACGGTGTGAAGCTCGGGTTCATGTCGTTCTTTGTCAAAGCCGTCACCCAGGCGCTCAAGGACGTGCCTTCCGTCAACGGCCGCATCGACGGCACCGACATCATTGAAAACCACTTCTACGACATCGGCGTCGCCATCGGCACCGACAAGGGCCTGATGGTTCCCGTCCTCCGCGACACCGACACCAAGTCCTTCGCGCAAATCGAAAAGGACATCCTCGACTACGCCACCAAGGCCAAGGACGGCAAGATGACCCTCGAAGATCTAACCGGCGGAGTCTTCACCATTTCCAACGGTGGCACCTACGGCTCGCTGCTTAGCACCCCGATCCTCAGCCCGCCGCAGAGCGGCATCCTCGGCATGCACACCATCCAGCAGCGCCCGGTCGCGCTCAACGGCCAGGTCGTCATCCGCCCGATGATGTATCTCGCCCTAAGCTACGACCACCGGTTGGTCGATGGCAAGGAAGCCGTGACCTTCCTGATCCGCATCAAGGACTGTCTGGAAAATCCGACGCGCCTGCTGTTGGAAATGTGATCACGGACT
>JBGSOI010000255.1:0-18991 GCA_041739215.1 Akkermansiaceae bacterium | reverse complement strand
CCTCAACCTGCGGATCAATCTGTGCATGAGAAAAGCTTATGGTTATCGCAGCTTTGATCTGCTACAAACATCTCTCTATCACACACTTGGAGACCTGCCCGAACCAAAGTTCACCCACAGATTTTGCTGAAGAGCCAGTTTCCTCAGGTGATCCTGGATGTAAGAGACTCCACCGGCACGATTTTCAGGAAGTTGGACAATAGTGGAGCTCTTATACCACTGACACGTGACGAACAGACAACAATGCTCCCCAAGCTAACAGCCCACGTCGGGAAGGCCATGGTCCTGGAGCCCGGGCGCAGCCATGTGCTTGGCTTCGGCCAGAACCGGGCAAGAGGCAAATCCTCCGACAACAACATCTATGTAGATACCGTCAAGGATATCGTCAACAAGTCCGCATTTGATAAGCGGCTCCTCAAGATGCCATCCATGAGCGGAGAATACTCGGTGGTCACCGAGTTTGCCATGCGCGAAGCCGCATTCGGGCATGGCGTGGACTTTTCCACCAACGATACAGGATTCGACCCGGATTTGTGCCAGGTGTTTTTTGCGTTCCTGGCATCGGAAGCGGTGGATCCTTTCGACGACTCCCCAGAAAAACGCCCGGGAAAGATCTTCAAGGATTCTCTATCAAGGTCTGAAATGACCACCAACAACGCCAGTGTGGTGCAGATCTCGCTCCGCACCACCAACGAGTTGATTGAAGGACTAAGGCCACTCGTGGATGCCAACATCAGGGCGCAATGGAACAATCCGCGATGGGATTCAAAGCTGGGGCTGTCCGGTCTCGCCGCCTACTCCTACAAATTCACGGGCGACCTCAACAATCCGGCGCCCAATAATCTTGATCTCAAACCCGCTCCGGACGGCATTCGGGGATTCTCTTACTGGGGTGGCGGCCGTCAGGCCGCCGATGGGCATGACCGGGTCATCCTCTTCGACGTTCCCCGGCGCGACCTGCTCTCCCTCGGGCAACTCCAGCACGCCGCGGCAGGGCGGCATAGCTACGAACCCACCTACGTGGTGGGCAATTCCTACGCCAATCCCCGCATCTCGCTCACGGATTGGAAGGAAAGCACCAGCGACACCTTCAGCACCGCGGCCCGGGGCCTTGACCACTGGAAAATTCCCACCAGCTTCAACCTTTACGACGCATCATATCTTGTGAATGAATTGATCTGGGATTCATACACCTTCACCACCATCCCGCAGATGGCGGATAACTTCGGTGGCGGCGATGTGACGGTTGCCGATATTCCCTCGCTGCTGGACCGCACGAAACATCTTCCCAATCCGAGATATGTCCCGTACGAGCCCCAGGGCTCCAAGTTCGCCAAGGATACGCTGCAAATGGTGGGTAATGACACCACGGGCTCGTTCTTCCACAATGCGGGCCACCTGCTGGTGGACGGCTCGTTCAACGTCAACTCGACGTCAGTCGATGCCTGGGAGGCATTTCTAACGGGCACCCTCGATCTGCCGGTGCGCAAGCTCAACGACAATGGGGTGGTTACCGGTTTTCAAAGCACCAAGGGCGTCCGCTATCCCCGCGCCTCCGCCCCGTCGGGAAACGGAATGAAGACTGCATCCCTTGATGAAAACTATTGGACCGGCTACCGGGAGCTAACGGATACCGAGGTGAGAACACTCGCCACCGAGATCGTCAAGGAGGTCAGTGACCGCGGTCCCTTCCTGACACTCGGAGCCTTCGTGAACCGCAAACTCGAGAACGGCAAGAATGGCAAATCCGGAGCCCTGCAGGCCGCCTTGGACAACTCGGTGAACAAGGGGCTGGATTCCAGTTTCCAAAGTCCGGCCGACAGCTCGCTCGTTCCCACGCTCCCCGACAACGGCAACCAGGGTTCCGGATTTCCCGGTCAACTCCTGCAGGGTGATGTGCTTCAGGCACTTGGACCTTACATGACGGTTCGCTCGGACACCTTCACCATCCGCGCCTATGGCGAGGCGAAAAACGGCAATACCGTCACCGCCAAGGCCTACTGCGAAGCCGTCGTCCAGCGCTTGCCGGACCCGATGAAGGGTGGGACTACCACCGGGACGGCGATGACGGAATTGGTGCTTCCCACCAGTCCCTTTGGCCGCCAGTTTTCCATCGTCTCATTCCGCTGGCTGCACGAAGCCGAAATCTAACCATCGCCTGAAAACCCGTTCCCCATGCGCTTTGCCATCATCAAGCTCGCATTATTGTTCTCTACCGTCGTTGGATTCTCCCAGCAGGAAAAACTTGCATTCAGGACTCTTGCGTTGTCCCCGTCCAAATTCCCGGAATTATGGGTCAGCGAGGCAGGCAAACCCATCCCGATCACCTTTTCCAGCGCACAACCCTCCCTTCCATTCAATGCTGACAGGCTCAGCCCTCTGCCGATCTTCAAGGGCCCGCTGGACGACAAAGGAAAACCGTCGGACCCTGCACCCTCGCAGGTTTCCCTGCCCGCCGGCTCATCCGTTCTGCTCCTCGGGTGGATGGACGGAGCCAAGCCGGGCTTCCTTGCCATCGAGGATCCCTTCGCAACCATGAAAAGCGATGACTGGCTGGTCATCAATCCCTCGAAGAGTGAGATTGCCATTCAGATCGGTGCTAACGTCCAGCCGATCCCCATCAAGGCTAACAGCCATAAGGCGATCAAGAATACCGCCCCGAGCGGCACGGGTGCTGCGGTGACCGTCGCTGCCAAGCAGCCCGATGGAAGCTGGAAGGCGATCTACACCAGCTTCTGGCCCATCTACGACAATCAGCGCGGCTTGGTCGTTGTTGTCCAAAGAGGAGAGCGCCTGAGCGTGAGCTATATTTCCGACAAAATCGCCACCGCCCCCGTCCCAAAGCCCTGACGCGCTAACAGAAAGATCGGTGTTAGGAAGGGAAAGCCCCCGATTGGACTGCGGCCACTGGCGCGCGGTCGCTCATTGCCATGAACGGAATCCTACTCTCAAACGTGCCGGCTCTGTTCGCGCCCGCTTTCGCGATCCTGTGTCTAACCACGTCTCCCGCGGAGGCTGACCAGCAGGTCGGCTGGGACGCCGTGCCTGCGATTCTCGCGCGGATCAAGACACCAGGGTTTCCAGCGCGGGATTTCAACATCTCCGATCAGGGTGCCAAGGCGGACGGTGACATGGACTGCACCGAGGCCATTCGTCAGACGATCCAGGCGTGCCACGAAGCGGGCGGGGGACGCGTGGTCGTCGCCGGCGGCACGTTTCTAACCGGGGCCGTCCATCTCAAGAGCGGCGTGAACCTGCATGTCTCTGCCGGGGCGACGCTCAGGTTCATCCCGGAGCCGGGGAAATACCTGCCCGTGGTGCGCACGCGTTACGAAGGCGTCGAGTGCATGAACTTCTCGCCACTCATCTACGCCTACGATCAGGAGAACATTGCCGTGACCGGAAAAGGCACGCTCGACGGCTCTGCCAACTGGGAAAACTGGTGGCGGATGACGCGCGAGGAAAAACTTAGAGACATGCCCCAGAGCAAGCTCCAGCTGCTTGCGCATGGTGAGCGGGGAACTCCGGTGGAAGAGCGGGTTTTCGGCGGGGGCCATCTGCTGCGCCCGGCTTTCATCCAGCCTTACAACTGCCGGAACGTTCTGATCGAGGGCGTCACCATCACCAACGCGCCGATGTGGGTCATCAATCCGGTGCTCTCCGGCAACGTGACGGTGCGCGGCGTTACGGTGACCAGCCACGGACCTAACAATGACGGCTGCAATCCCGACAGCAGCCGCGACGTGCTGATCGAGGATTGCCTGTTCGATACCGGTGACGACTGCATTGCGGTCAAGTCCGGCAAGGACGAGGACGGCCGCCGGGTGAATGTGCCTTCGGAAAACATCATCATCCGCAAATGCACCATGAAGGATGGCCACGGCGGCGTGGTGCTGGGCAGCGAAACCTCAGCTGGTGTCAGGAACGTGTTCGCGGAGAACTGCACCATGGACAGTCCCAATCTGGACCGGGCACTTCGTCTGAAGACAAACGCAGCACGCGGCGGCCCCATCGAGAACATCTTCTTCCGCAACGTCCGCGTGGGCCGCGTGGCGCATTCGGTCCTGACCATCGATCTGGTGTATGGCAACGTGGAATCCGGTGCCTACCCGCCGACCGTCCGCAATGTCGAGATGAGGAACGTGACCGCCGCCTCAAGCCCGCGGGCCCTGTGGGTCGTGGGGACTGGCAATTCCATCATCGAGAATGTCCGGGTCATCGACTCCGTTTTCAAAGGGGTGGAGGGTCCGGACGTGCTGACGCGATCCGGTTCGATCCGGCTGGAGAATGTGACCGTGGAGCCGCGGCCTTGAGCCAAGTCACTTTTTCGGCACCATCTGATACTCGCCGACGAGCGAGTTCAGGTATTTCTCAAGATTGGTGTAGCCGTCGCCATTCAGGTCCTTGTTTCCATCAGCCGGGTCGGCTGCATCCAAGCCATAGTGTTTCTCCCACGCATCGGGCATGCCGTCGCCGTCCTTGTCCCAATCCGCAGGGCGCTTGATCTCGGGATAACTATCCCACCCACCCACGTCCTCTTGGGAATCAGGCAGACCGGGCAAACCCGTCTCGCTGCCTTTGAATTTGACCTTGCCGGTGCGGACTTCCTCCAGAATGCGGGTGTCGTGTTCGTCCAGTGCGGGGAAATTGCAACCGACATTGGCTAGCACGTTTGTGTAAGCCTCCTTGGCGTCGTGGGTTTTCACGTATGACTCGAAGAACGGCTTGTCCGACCACGGGCTGTATTCGGTCGGAACCTTGCCGCCTTTTTCGATGCCGGCTTCACGACCCTTTTCCTGATCCTTCAACCCGAACTTTCCTTCCATGATGTTGCCGTCGAAGTGATAACGCTGGGTGCCCGCAAAACTGCTATACTGCGGCTTGAGTGCGAGGAAGAATTTCGTGGCGGGTCCGGGCTTGTAGTAGTTGTTCACGAAGTTCACCTCGTGCGCGCCGCCGTCCGTCGTGCGGTGTTTCCAGTTGAACACGACGTTGTTGCGGATGTCCAGGCGGCCCGCGTAGCTGTGATCCGGTTTGTTGAGTCCGCCGGCGAGGCTCCAGTTCCGGCCGGCGCAGTTGGCTAGCAGATTGTGGTGGAAGCTGCCGATGTCGCCGCTGATGCTCGCCGCGTAGCCGTGCTCGGTGCCCTTCGGATACTTCTTGTGCCCGGCGGCGTTGAGGGCCTCGGAAATCAGGGTGCGCTGGAGCGTGATGTTTTTCCCGCCGCGCGAGCTGAACGCCTCGTCCAGCGTCCAACTGATCGAACAATGGTCGATGATGCAATTGTCAGCCGAGGCCATGCCCATACCGTCCAGAGTGGTGCCGGAAATGTTCCCCGGGCGGACGCGGACGTAGCGGAGGATGACATCCGTCGCGCCTAACATCCCGAAGTTGTATTTCCGCAGGCAGATGCCTTTCCCCGGAGCGGTCTGTCCGGCAACCGTGAGGTGATGGTTGTTCTTTCTTACGATGAGCTTGGACTCGAGCGTGATCAGGCCGGAAACGTCGAACACCACGGTGCGCGGACCCTCCGCCTCGACCGCGGCGCGCAGGCTGCCCGGACCGGAGTCGTTCAGGTTGGTGACCTTGATCACCTGCCCGCCACGGCCGCCTTTGGCGAAACGGCCATAGCCCTCTGCGGTCGGAAACGCCAGCTGCTGACCGGCTGCAAAACCTCCTCCGGTCAAAAGCAGGCTCAGGACAAGGAGGTGCGGGCGGGAATGGGGTTTGGGTTTTTTCATGGCGGGGTATATTCGAAAATATCTATTCGGGGGGAGCAATGCGGAACTTTCTCAAATCGTTCTTTTCCATTGAAAATAGCGCTGTGCTTGGTGCCAATCGTTTCGTCGTTAGGCCGACCGCCCAAAGTGGCGTGGATGTTCCGTTCACGAAAATCGCGATTCCGGCCGAAAGTCAGGGATTGGCAGGCAAAAATCCGGGTGAACGACAGCTTGCCGTTTGCGGATCCGCTGTCTAGTTTCCGCCATACCAGACGCCTATGAAATCCATTTCCTTCTTTGCCCTGTTCCTTGTGGTCACCCCGCTCGCGGCTCAAGACCAAGCCAAGCCCGCTGAAAACTCGCCGCAGGTCGACGTGAAAAACCTGTCACCCAACCAGCAGGCGTTCCTCAATCTCCCGGAGGAATCGCGCAAGGAGTTCATGAAGCACCTGAGCGAGGCCACCCGGCTATTCCAACAGAAGCGGATCTTCGAAACGCTCGACGAGCTGGACAAGGCCGAGAAGATTTTTGCGGACAGCCCGGAGATCTACAATCTGCGCGGCAGTTGTTTCGTGGAAATGCGCTCATTCGCCAAGGCCCTCGCCCAATTTGAGAAATCCCGGTCGTATACCAAGGACAATCCGAGCATCGATTTCAACATCGCCGAGGTTTACTTCGTCACCAAGGAGTGGAAGAAGGCTTTGGATCTGTTCGAGAAGATCATGAAAATCCTGCCCCCGGAAAACCTCGCGCTTGGCCGGTTGGTGGAGTTCAAGATGATGCTCAGCATGAAGAAACTCAAGATGGATGCCGAAGCGACGATACTTGCCGAGAAATACGACTTCCTTGATGATTCGCCGTTTTACTACTACGCACAGGCGGCGCTCGCCTACGACAAGAAGGACCTGATCAAGGCAGAAGAGTGGCTGGCCATCGCCGGCCGTATTTTCCAAGACCCCAACGTGCTTTCGCCGTGGCAGGACACGCTCGTCGAATACGGCTACATCAAGAGCTTCTACGGCGACGAAGAAGAGGCTGAAAACTGACTCACGACTCGCCCGCCGCGTGCCTGAGTTCCTCGATGAATGCGAGCACCTGTGCGGAAGTGTTGGCCTCTGCGGAAACTCCCGCCGCCACTTCGATCGGTTGTGGCTCGACCGCCAGCGGGCGGGTGACCAGCCGCTGGCGGTGGCCGCGTTCGATGCCGCTGCCGGTGGATAGCAGGGCGATCCCGAGATTGCCCTCGAGTGCCGCCGTCAGGCTGCTGATTCCGTCGAACTCGCCGGCAATTTTGGCCTGCAACTGGTGCTCGCGGAAGAACCCGGTCACCCGGTCCCAGTAGTCCGGATAGTGCTCGCGGTCATACAGCAACATCCGCTGGCCATCGAGATCCTTGGCAGCAACCCGCTTCAGTTTCCCTAACGGATGGTTGGCCGGCATCACGACCTGCCAGCCGTAGTCCCGCAGCGTGATCCAGCGGATCGGCTCGTGGATGCCGGTGCACGGCGCGGCGACGATCAGGTCCAGCTTGCCGGCTTGCAGGCCCGCCCGCATTTCCGCCGACGACCAATCGTAAAGACTCACCCTCACCCGCGGGTGAAACTGGGTGAAGCGCTCGATTGCGACTGATAGAAATTCCCCGGCCAGCGATGGCGCGTAGCCGACTCGCAAAGGCTCGCCGGTCGCTGTGGCCTTCACTTTTTCGACCATCGTGTCGCTGAATTTCACCAGCTTGCGCGCCTCGGCCATCAGGACCTCGCCGGCAGGTGTGAGGTGGATCGAGTGCGCCCCGCGGTCCAGCAGGGCGGTGTCGAGTTCTTCCTCCAGCGCCTTGATTTGTCGGCTCAGCGCGGGCTGGGTGAGCCGCAGTTTCTTCGCAGCGGCAGTGATGCTGCCGGCGTCTCCCACAGCCAGAAAGTGCTTCAGATGGCGCAAATCCATGGCGCGATTCTAGCGAACATCGACGCTTGTGCGATTCTTTATCCATCGCGCGAAAATCAGCAAGCGTTGCGTTGCAACCCACCTGGGAAATCGCCAGATTGTGGCAAATCCACCGCCATGGGACTCGAAAAAATCACTCAAAAGCTTCAGGAAGCGCTTCAGTCGGCTCAAAGCATCGCCTCGAAATCCGCCCATTCTGAACTCAACAGCCTGCACGTCCTCCTCGCCCTGCTCCAGCAGGAAGGCGGCATCGCCACCCCGATCTTGCAGAAAGCCGGAGTCGACATCGGTCGCTTGAAACTCTCCGTTGCCGCCGCGCTGGCCCGCGAACCCAGCGTCCAAGGCGCGTCCACCCAGCCGCAGATCAGCGTGGGGCTGCGCTCCACCTTGGACGCCGCCGACAAGGCCCGCGAATCGCTTGGCGACGACTATCTCAGCGTCGAGCATTTTCTGCTAGGCTCGTTGAAAGGCGACTCACCCGCCGGCAAGCTGCTCAAGGAAGCCGGACTTGATGAGAAGAAGGCGCGCGCCGCCATCACCGGCGTCCGCGGGTCGCAGAAGGTCACCGACGATGCTCCCGAAGGAAAATACCAGACGCTCGAAAAGTATGGCACCGACCTAACGGCCCGAGCGCGCGAGGGCAAGATCGACCCGGTCATCGGCCGCGACCACGAGATCCGCCGCGTGCTCCAGGTCCTTTCCCGCCGCACCAAGAACAACCCGGTGCTGATCGGCGAACCCGGCGTCGGCAAGACTGCCATCGTCGAGGGCCTCGCCCGCCGCATCGTCTCGGGCGATGTGCCGGACTCGATGAAGGACAAACGCATCATCGCCATGGATCTCGGCGGGATGTTGGCCGGAGCGAAATACCGCGGCGAATTCGAGGAACGGCTCAAGGCTTTCCTTAAGGAAGTCACCGATTCCGAAGGGCAGATCATCCTCTTCATCGACGAGCTTCACACCATCGTCGGCGCCGGTGCCAGCGAGGGCGCGGTCGACGCTTCGAACCTCCTCAAGCCCCAGCTTGCCCGCGGCGAACTCCGGACCATCGGCGCGACCACGCTCGACGAATACCGCAAGCACATCGAGAAGGACGCGGCGTTGGAGCGCCGGTTCCAGCCGGTGATGGTCGGCGAGCCGTCGGTGGAGGACGCCATCGCCATCTTGCGTGGCCTCAAGGAGCGCTACGAAGTTCATCACGGCGTGCGCATCCAGGATGGCGCGCTGGTTGCCGCCGCGACTCTATCCGACCGTTATATTTCCGGCCGTTTCCTGCCGGATAAGGCCGTCGATCTCGTCGATGAAGCGGCCGCTCGCCTGAAGATCGAACTGGATTCCATGCCCACCGAGATCGACGTGCTGGAGCGGCAGATCCTCCAGTTGGAAATGGAGAAGAAGGCCCTCGAAAAGGAAACCGACAAGGCCTCGGTGGTCCGGCTCGAAAAAGTCAGGGAAGAGCAGGCTAACCTCCGCGAGCAGTCGTCCGGCCTGATGGCCCAGTGGCGCAACGAGAAGGGGATCATCGACCAGGTCAGAGCCGCCCAGGAAAAGATCGAGACCCTCAAGAACGAGGCCGAACGCGCCCAGCGCATCGGCGATCTAACACGCGCCTCGCAAATTACCTACGGCGATCTGCCGGAAGCCCATCGCGAGCTCGAGACCGCCAAGGAACACTTGACCGAGCGTCAGGGCGAGGGCGCGTTGCTCAAGGAAGAAGTCACCGAGGAAGACATCGCCCGCATCGTTTCCTCATGGACCGGGATTCCGGTTAGCCGCTTGCAGGAAGGCGAGAAACAAAAGCTCGTCAGCATGGAGGCGAGGTTGGGCGAACGCGTCGTCGGCCAGAAGAAAGCGATCAAGGCCGTCGCCAACGCCGTCCGCCGCGCCCGCGCCGGGTTCCAGGACGAGAACCGCCCGATCGGTTCGTTCATTTTCCTAGGACCCACCGGCGTCGGCAAAACCGAGCTTTCCAAGGCTCTCGCCGAGTTTCTCTTCGACGACGAAGGCGCGATGATCCGCATCGACATGTCGGAATACATGGAGAAACACAGCGTCGCCCGCCTGATAGGAGCGCCTCCCGGTTATGTCGGTTACGAGGAGGGCGGCCAGCTCAGCGAACAGGTCAGACGCAAGCCGTATTCCGTCGTGCTCTTCGATGAAATCGAAAAAGCCCATCCGGACGTCTTCAACGTCCTGCTTCAGGTCCTTGACGACGGGCGCATAACCGATGGCCAGGGCCGCACCGTGGACTTCCGCAACACCGTGCTGATCATGACCTCTAACATCGGCTCCCAGTTCATCCTCCACGAGGGCAACGCCGAGCAGCGCGAAGCCAAAGTCACCGAAGCCCTGCGCGGCCATTTCCGCCCCGAGTTCCTCAACCGCATCGATGAAATCATCATCTTCGACCGCCTCCAGCGCGAGGAAATCACCACCATCGTCGATCTCCAGCTCGCCCGCGTCCGCCAGCGCCTCGCCAAGCAAGGCCTCGGCCTCGCCCTAACCGAAGCTGCCAAGGAACACATCGGCACCCAAGGCTACGATCCGATTTACGGTGCCCGTCCGCTCAAGCGGGTGATCCAGCATCTCCTGCTGGATCCTCTCAGTCTCGACGTGCTGGAAGGCAAATTCGTCGATGGCGACGTGATCCAAGCGGACGTGGACGGCACCCAGATGGCCTTCACGAAGTGAACCCGTCACACCTTTCCGACCAAGTGCGCGCCGAGCGAAGGCCGTGAGGCGAAGATCTGGGGCTTGATGCCGGTGGCTTTCTCGTATTCCGAAGCAAGCGTCTCGGCGATTTGCGAGGCCTGACGGGATTCGCAGAGGGTGACGGTGGAGCCGCCAAAGCCGCCACCGGTCATGCGGGCACCGATGACGCCACCGTTGCGACCGATCTTGCGGGCGATCTCGACCATGATGTCGAGTTCCTTGCACGAGACCTCGAAATCATCGCGCAGCGAGTCGTGACTGGCGGCCATCAGCGGCCCTAACGTCTCGAAATCATTTCTAGCAAGTGCGGCGGCGGCGGCGATGGTGCGGGAAATCTCCCCGACGACATGGCGCGCGCGGCGGTTGATCGGTTCGCCGAGTTTCTCCCAATGGCTTTGGACATCTGCGGCGGTGACGTCGCGCCACGAGGCTTTGCCGAGAATCGCGAGGCCCTCCTCGGTGTGCTTGCGGCGCGAGGCGTAACCGCCGTCGGAGAGCTCGTGGTGGACCATCGTGTTGGAGATCAGGACGGTTAGGTCGGGGTTCTCGAACGGGACAAGCTCGGGTTCGCCGGACTGGCAATCGATGAGGACGAGGCGGTTCGGTTTGCCGAAGGCGGAAGCGAACTGGTCCATGATGCCGCATGGGACGTGGGCGAAGTCGTGCTCGGCCTTCTGGCAAAGAAGGGCCTTTTCGCGGGTGTCGAGCACGGTGTCCAGCAGACCTTCGAGAAAGGTGGCGGTCGCGCACTCGAGCGCGGCGGACGAGGACAACCCCGCACCGCCGGGGACGGAGGAAAGGATGTAGGCGTCGAATCCCGGGATGTGGTGGCCGCGGTCCTGGAAGCCACGGACGACTCCGCGGATGTAGTTCGCCCATTTCGGCTCGCCGACTTCCTGGGGTGCCGTTAGATCCAGAACCGCGATGTCCGGGCCGATCGCCGAGGTGATGCGGGCCTCGCTGGTGCCATTCGCGCAGCCGGCGATGACGATGTAGCGGTCGATTGCGAACGGCATCACGAAGCCGTCGCAGTAGTCGATGTGCTCGCCGATGAGGTTGACGCGACCCGGCGCGGCGGCAGTGATGGTGGCCTTGGCTTGAAGGCGTTCGGCAAGCCCGGCTGCGGCGTCAGAAACGAGATCGCTGAGGTCTGGATTGAGCTGGAGCATTGGGTTTGCGGATTAAATGGGTTCGACGGTGGACGGTTGGTCCAGGCGGCGGCGATAACTTTCGACGGCCTGGGTCCAAACGGCGTGCATGCCTTCCGCCGGGCGCAGCCAGACGGCGCGGTGCATCATGAGCATCGCGGGGGCGAGGTAAAGAAGATCGGAAATTTCGTTTTTGGTGAGTCCGCCCGGTCCTTCGCTGAGGCAGCGCTCGGCCAGCGATTCATCGGCCGGAGTGATCTCGACGTGCTCGAGCAGGGAGACATGGACGCCATTGACGTAGGGATCGACGACGGCGGCGACGACTCCGCGGCGGGCGTCCATCGAAGCGTCGAGCGCCGGATCGACCGCGGCGGTGGCTTCATCCGCGAGCAGGATCACGGATGGCGGTTTGAGCTCCTCGGGAGTGGCGAGGATTTTCTTCCTCAGCAGAGCCCGGCCGTAGCGGGACCGGCTGGTCCAGACGGAGACCGGCGCGGAGAGCAGTAGCCCTAGCAAAATCGGGGACATCCAGAGGACGAAGGCGTAGCGGGAGGCGAAGGCACCGGCGTTGGTCGATTGGTAACCGATGTTGATGGCGATTGCGGTCCAGACGATGCCGAGAATCGTCTGCGGCGCGTGGAAGCGGAATGCGTCGCCCCAGGACGTGCCGTCGGTTTCGCGGTTTTGATTTCCCCAGCCGACCGCGCGGCCGAGGATGATGCTCAGCACCATCAGCGAGTGGGCGACCATGATGCAAGGGGCTAGCAGCATCGATACGATCGTTTCCAATGTGGCTCCGATGATGATCCGGAGAGCACCGCCGAACGAGCGGCGGATGGACGGGGTGAGGATCGCGCCGATGACCGCGAGGATTTTCGGCAGGAACAATAAAGCGAAAATTGCGGCGGTCAGTATGATGCTCTGTTGGATGCCGTTGATGTTGAACCAGCGGGCGGCGTAGTTTTCGAATGGCAGTTGGCTCAATTCGCTGGAGAAGCGGTCCCACGCGACCCAGGTGCCGAGGATGAGGAATAGTCCCCAGAGCGGGCTGCCGAGGTAGGCCATGATGCCCATGAAGAGATGCATCCTGACCGAAAACGGCAGCCTGCGGGCGAAGATGAGCCACATGTGCTGGAGGTTGCCCTGGCACCAGCGGCGGTCGCGGATGAGGTGGTCCACCAGTGTCGGCGGGGCTTCCTCGTAGGTGCCTTCGATGTCCCAGGCGAGCCAGACCTCCCAGCCCTGGCTAACCATTAGAGCGGCCTCGACGAAGTCATGGCTGAGGATCCGGCCGCCGAACGGCTCGCGGCCGGGCAGGGCGGGGAGCTCGCAGAATTCGGAAAACGGCTTCACCCGGATCAGCGCGTTGTGCCCCCAGTAACTGCCGCCACTGAGCTGCCAGTAGTTGAGTCCGCGGATGAACAATGGCCCGTAGAGGCGCATCGCGAACTGTTGGAGACGGGTGAAAATGGACGAACCGCGGATCAATTTCGGCGCGGTCTGGAGAATCCCTAACCGCGGATAGGCTTCCATGATGCGGGTCATCTTCACGATGTCCGCGCCGTCCATCAGGCTGTCCGCGTCGAGGACCAGCATCGCCTCATAACCCCCGCCCCAGGTGCGGACGAAGTCGCCGATGTTGCCGGCCTTGCGGTTTTCGTTGGTCTTGCGGCGGCGGTAATAGATCCGGCCGAAGCCGTCCAGCCGGCGGCAGAGGTTGGTCCAGGAGGTTTCCTCCATCACCCACAAGTCGAGGTCGCGGGTGTCGCTGAGGATGAAAAAATCGAACGAATCCAGCGTGCCGGTGGCCTCGATCGACCGATAGATCGCCTCGATGCGGGCGCAGACCTTCACGCTGTCCTCGTTGTAAACCGGGATGACCACGGCGTGGCGTTTTTGCAGCGGACCGCTGAGCCCGTCGGCGAGCTTGCTGATCCTGACGGATTGTTTGCGACCCAGCAGCATGTCGATCGCGCCGAAGATCGCGTGGAACGAGCCGAGGACGAGCAGTCCGTTCAGGAGCACGAAGATGGCGAGCAGCGGATAGTGGGCTTTCTGATAGCCCATCCGCCAGAACAGGTCGGCGAGCCACAGGCTGGCTGCGACGTTCACCAGCAGGACGGTGCCGAAAAACAACAGGCGCCGCATCACCATGCGGAACCGGCCGAAAAAGCGCGGGACGGAATCGCGGGAGGGTGAATCGGTGTTTTCCATTAGAACAGGATGAACCACACGGTGACCACGATCAGCACCAGCAGCAGGCCGGTGAACATCAGCCGGATGATCGGGCTGCGATCCATCGTGTCCCACCATTGGGCGGCGCCGCTGCCGATGGCGTTGAGTTCAAGAGGCTTCGGAATCATCGTCAGGGTCGCGAAACGCGGGCCGGCGGCGAGGTAGGATTTCTTCATGGCCTCGACAAATTCCGGCGGCCACGGCGCGGGTGTCAGGAAGACCCCCTGCCAGCGGCCCGGCATGTCGGCGAGCAGCAGCGCGAGGCGGCCCCGCGCGGCGAGGCGGCGGTTTTCCAAGGGCACATCCAGGACGTCCTGGGTCCACTCGGCGACTTCGGTCAGGGTTTCCTCCATCGCCAGGAAGCGGGCGGGCTTGTCCGGTTCATCGACCCGCCGGGCGGACGCCCGCCAGAGGATGCCGCGGACCAGTTCGGCGACAAGCAGGCGATTCCTCAAGCGCAACGCTTGAAGGTAGGCCTCGACGGCGGCATAGGCTTCTTCCCACTCGTTGAGTTCACCCTCGGTGAGCGGTCGCAATGTATCTAAGGAATGACGCGGTGGACCCATGTTTCGGTGAGGAAATTTTCTCCGCGTTTCAGACAGCAACGGAGTTCGACGGGGCCGACGTCCGCCAGCTTGCCGCCTTCCGCGGCAGGGGCGATCTGGAAGGCGACACGCCAGCGTGCTTCTGGCAAGGGCTGGATGGTGATGCCCTGGATCTTGATTTTTTCAGCTCCCGGACCGGTGGCCTGCACCAGCGGGGTCAGCGGGACGTCGCTCTGTTGGTTGAGCGCGTTGCCGACGAATTCGACGATCATGGTGCGTTGCTCCTTCTGCCATTCGTGAACTCCGGTGCGGGTCGCGACGACGCGGCCATCGGCCTGCGAGGGGTCCTCGTCCATGGTCCAATGCTGGCGGTAGGTAAACTCGATGCGGTCGCCGGGCTTCGGCGTGTGGGCGGGTTCCCAGAGGGCCACGGTGTTGTCGGCGAGTTCATTGGTCGTCGGGATTTCCATCAGGGTGACCCGGCCAGGTCCCCAATCCGACGTCGGCTCGATCCACAACGACGGGCGGAGGTGATAGTCGGCCTCGGCATCCTCGTAGGCGGAGAAGCGGCGGTCGCGCTGCAGCAGGCCGAAGCCATCGCATTTTTCCATTTCAAACGAGCTGAACTCGAGCTTGCCGGTGTCATTGGAAATCGGCCGCCAAATGCGTTCACCGGTGCCGGTGCGGATCGCGAGGCCGTCCGAGTCATGGACCTCGGGACGGAAGTCGTCGAAGCGCCGCCGCGAGTTTTCACCGAACCAGAACATGCTCGACATCGGCGCGATCCCGATCCGCTGCACCGCCCGGCGGGCGAACAGCACGGCATTGACGTCGATGATCGTGGAGTTGCCGGGGGTGATCTTGAATTGATAGGCACCGGAATAGGACGGCCCGTCCAGCAGCGCATAGACCACCGCCTGTGGGTCATTCGCCTCCGGCTTGCGCAGCCAGAACTCACGGAAGTTCGGGAACTCCTCGGTCACGCCTTCCACACCGGTATCGACCGCGATGCCCCGCGACGAGATGCCGTAGCGTTGGTTTTTGCCCAGCGCCCGCCAGTAGCTCGCGCCTTGGAAGACCACGATTTCGTCAAAGTAGTCCGGGTTGTTGATCGGCGCGTGCAATCGGAATCCCGCGAAGCCGCCGTCCGCCGGGAGGTCGCCGTGTTTGCTGATCAACGGCCCGTAGTTGAAGAACGCTTCCGCCAGCCGGATCTTCTGCTGGTGGGTGCCGGTGAACTCGTTGAGCGTCACCGGTTCCCGGAACAAGTAGCCGGGATGGAAAAACATCGCGCGGAATGGCAGTTTCTCGGCTGCCCACAGCGCTTGGTTCGGATTGAAGCGGATGTCGCGGTATTGATCGTAGGTCAGATCGTTCATCCATGCCGGCAGGCTGTCGCGGTTCGGGGCGACGTAGGGTTTGTTGGCGAGATCCCGCGCGCGGCTTTGGATACTGGCAAATCCAACATCCTCCCGCCCCCAATCCTGGCACAAAGCGGAAGTCGTCAGTGTTCCCAATGTTGCGAGCAGTATGAAATTCCTTGGCACAGCAAGGGTCATAGGTGGGTTGCGCCCTATCCGTCAAGATTGGCAATCTGGAAATCTTTCATAAAATCATCCAAATCAGTCCGATCGGGTCGCGTGGTAGGTTAGAATTCCATCGAAATCAATGCGATCCGGATCGGCGACCTCTCGGGTGGGATCAAAATCCACGAAAAACCGGTCCATCCGGAAGCCGCAACCGGCCAGCAGGGCGATGGTTTCCCCATGCTCGAACCAGCGGATCGTTTGCCGCGAGTGGTGGGTCAGCGGCGGGCTTCCCGATAGCGAATAGCGGTGCTCGCGCTCGACCAACTGCCGCTTCCGGTCCAGCCGATGGCGGGTTTCCAACAACCCCTTGCGGCCATCCGGCAAAGTGACCTGATGATCCTGATACCATTTGTTTTCCGGCAGGTCGCCGAGCAGCTCGGCATACGGCATGAACACCGTCAGATAGAGTCCGCCGTGGTTTCCGAGCAGTCCGTGCCAGTGGTGCAGCGTTTTTTCCGGATCGCCCGCAAGTTGCAAGGTGAACGCCGGGGCCAGCAGCGAGGCGAATTTCCGGCCATCGCTCCAGTCCGCCATGTCGCCCTCATGCATCACCGGATGGATTCCCATTTTCTCCGCCCGCGCCTTTCCGAGGTCGAGCATGTCGCGCGAGAGTTCCAAGCCTTCGACATCGAGCTTCATCTGTAACAGAGGGAACATCAAGCGCCCCGATCCCGCGCCGATTTCCAGCGCGGGACCGGGAAATTTCTTGAGAAACTCCGCCATCAGCCGCACCTCAGAACCATCATCTTCCGCCTCCCAGAAGGCATCATGCAGTTCGGCTTCGAGCGAATGATAGGGCTGTGACATGAATGGTTTCCCGGCTGTCTCAACCGGGTTTTTTGATGCTCGCATCCGACCGGGAACCTTTCACGAACGGCAGCGCCAGCAGAGAATAGAAAATCGCCGCAAGCCCTAACATCGAGACGAGATACCACGGCCAGGGCCCGAGGTGGTCGATCAGGCTCGGATTGTCCGGCGGGCGGGAGGCGAAGGCGAAATTGCTGCCGAGCAGGCGGTTCGCCGTCATCGCGAAAATCAGATAGAGGACCGACCAGCCGAGCACTTCCAGCGGGCCCTTCCACAATGGCAGCTTTGGCCGCCAACCCTCCACAATGGGAATATACAACGCGGCGATGACCACCGCGAAGTGATGGACGAAAAACATCAGGAACGGCGGAGCCGGAAATCCCACGGTGATCGCCGGTGTGATGAGTCCCTGGATCGTCGCCGCCAGTCCCCAGAAATATGTCAGCGCGCACAGCAGCGGTCGCTTGGTGATCAGGGCGAGGCCCGCCGCGATGGACGCGACATCGCACAGGTGGAACGGCAGCAGGTTGTCCCAGGATTTTTCCACATCCATCGACAGCCAGGCCGCGAGGCTCAGTGGAAAGACGCCCAGGTTGATGAATGCCAGCACCGCCGTCGCCCGCTTCCGGCTGCCGTCGCCGCGTTTTCCGGCGAACAAAAACACGGCCGCCACCACGGCCCCGACGCCGAGCGCGATGAGGTGTTCGCTGGTGAATGGATGAAATGCAGCGGGCATGAGCGGCTGTTTCTAACTGTGGACGGTCTTTCCTTCGCCGATCTCCGCCATCGCCGGCTTCTTGTTGTGGAAAATCTCACGGGCGATCGCCTGCACGTCGGCGTCGGTCACCGCCATCACCTTGGCCCGCCATTCTGCGGGCGAGGGGACGTGGCCGAAGTCCAGCACCCCTTCACCCGCCCAAGCGGCGTGGGAACCGGTCGATTCGAAGGCGAGCTTGCTCTGCGCGATGGTCAGCCGTTTTGCACGGTCGAGTTCGCCCGGGCGCGGGCCGTTCGCGACGAGATCCCCGAGTTCCCGATAGATGCAGGCCATTGCCTCGTCACGTGATTCCGGATCGAGCCCGGCGCTGATTTCGAAGGCCCCGGTCTCGTCGAAGAACGTCACGTCGCTGCTGATTTGATAGCAAAGCCCGCGCTCCTCGCGCAGTTCCAGAAACAACCGCGAGCTCGCCGATTCACCTAACATCATGCTCAGCATCCGCAGCGCATGGCGCGATTCCGCATGGCGGCCGGGGGTGTGCCAGGCGAGCGCGAGCTGGAGCTGGTCCGTCTCCCGCTCGTCCGTGACAGACCGCGGGACCGCCTTCGTCCGGTCGAACGGCAATGCGGTCTCGGCCGCATGAAACGCCGCTGGCAGATGCGGCGAAATCAGCGCCAGGATTTCCTCCAGCGTGAACGGACCCGCCGCCGCGATCACCACGTCGTTGCGGAAATGGTGGCGGTCCCGGAACTCTAACAAAGTCGTGCGGTCGATCTCCGCGATCGATTCGAGTGATCCGGAAATCGGGTTGCCTAACGGATGATCCCCCCACAGCGCGTCCGAAATCAGATCGCCGATGTGGTCCGCCGGCGACTCTTTGTACATCGTGATTTCCTCGCCGATGACCTCGCGTTCCAAGTCGATCTCCGGCTTGGGAAACTTTGCGTGCCAGACCATGTCCGACAGCACGTCCACCAGCACCGGCATCAAGTCCGCCTCGCCGCGGCCTTCGTAAACCGTCTGGTCTTCCGAGGTGCAGGCGTTGAGCTGGCCGCCCGCGTTTTCGATTTCGAAGCTCAGCTCGCGAGCACTCCGTCGCTTCGTGCCCTTGAATACCATGTGCTCGACGAAATGCGCCAGCCCAGCCGGCAGGTTGGATTCGTCGCGGCTGCCCGCGGGGATGTAGATCGACAGCGCCGCGCATTCGGAATCCGCCACTGTCGCCACCGCCAGCCATGGTCCGTTAGGGATCCGCCGCCATTCATAAATTGCCTTGCTCATTTTAAAAGTGCTTCCGCCAGCGCGAGATCCGCCGGGGTCGTGATCTTGATGTTAGGGTGGCTTGACTCCACGAACTTCACTCGCTGGCCGATTGCTTCCAGTGCCGAAACCTCGTCGGTCACCGCGAGCCCCCAGTCCGCCACCGCCTCGCAGGCCTGCGCTAACAAACCGACTTCGAAAACCTGTGGCGTCTCCATGAACCACAACAGCTCGCGCGAAACCGCTTCCGCACTGAAACCCCGTGCGTCGGATCGCTTCAAGGTTTCTGTCACCCGCCGCGCCAACGCCGCCGCCC
>JBGSOI010000254.1:0-26541 GCA_041739215.1 Akkermansiaceae bacterium | reverse complement strand
CCTCAACCTGCGGATCAATCTGTGCATGAGAAAAGCTTATGGTTATCGCAGCTTTGATCTGCTACAAACATCTCTCTATCACACACTTGGAGACCTGCCCGAACCAAAGTTCACCCACAGATTTTGCTGAAGAGCCATTTTGAAAAGCCGGGGGTTGCGAATCCCATCTCTTTCGCGACGTCAATTGGAGCCGTGACTAACATTGCGCCAAGCCGCAAATTGCCCTTCACTCCCTTTGAAGGTATTTTGACAACCTCCGAGAATGAGTCCAGTTGGACCTCTTGGTCCTCTCCGGAATCCAAGGCTTTGAAAACATAAACCGGAACAACTTGGGCAATGATTTGAAGATACACTCCGGGTTCGGTTTCTCCCAAATCTATCCATACTGATTCGCCAGTTTTCAAGCTCGCCTTTGCGTCACCTGATTTGGATTTGAGCTGATTCTTGAAATCGTTCCAATCTGCAAACGGCCTCGGTTGCTTGTTGGGACTTGGCAGGCCATTGCCATCCACATAATTATACGAGACATGATAGGTCATGTTTACTCGATTGGAATCAAGTGTTCCTTTTCCATCTACGCTAATGTTGTTCCGGAAAATCTCCGTCATCTCGGGAATGAATTTACTGACTGGTTCTCCAGGCTGCTTTCGTGTCGGTTGGACAATGTTGAATTGGAAAGGATCTCCAAACTTGTGATTTAAAGTCCTTCTTGGATCCAATACCACAGATCCCCGCTTTTTTAAATTTTCGAGGAGATCACTTATCTGTGTGGATCCAATTATCTGTCCATTGTTCGGAACGGGTTTCGCAGTCGACAAGACAGCCCAACACCGGCTTTGAAGCATTATCGTTCCACGATTTGAAATAACAGTTTCGGCGATTGCCGGTAACTTTGCGGCAGGCTCCTCCGCATTAATTTTTATGCTGGAAACCAGAGCAGCGAATGCGATGAAAGTGGCGGAGCTGAAGGCGATGAAACGCCTTCCAACAGGATTTCCCGAATTCGCCGTTGCGTCCAGCAACGAGACGATCCGCTGTTTCAACCGGGCGGCGTGCCGACGCTTTGCCATGGCGACGGCGAGCGGCGGTTGTTTTGAAACCTTGGCGACCATGGCCACAAGGAACTCGCCATAATCCGCGCGGCTATCAGAAATGCCGGTGGCGGCGAGATCGCAAAGTTGCTCGCGGGCGTCGGCCCACTGAGAGACGAGGTGGTGGACGATCGGGTTCCACCAGTTCACGCAGCGGATGAGGGCGAAGAGAATCATCCAGCGCGAATCGCCGGCCTGCCAGTGGGCGATTTCATGGCGCACGGCCCAGCGCAATCCTTCTTGCGAAGCTAACACAAATCGTGGCAGGACGATCACGGGTTGGAAAAAGCCGGTGACGCACGGGCTGGCGTGGGTCTCGGAGAGCCGGAAATGCTGGCGGGCGGGGATTCCCGGCGAGCGGGACTGGAGGGTTTGCCAAGTCGTGTCGTCCGGACGCACGAGCAATTTCCGCCAGTTCCGGACTTTGAGGGAGGCGATTGTTAGCAGGAGCAAGCCGATGCCCGCGCCAGCCGCCCAGATCGTTACGAAGAGGATGAGTGGATCTGGAAAAACGAATTTCTCCGGAGCCGGGGCGGGAACCGAGGCTGCTTTTTGTTGGGCGGGGACCGTCATGACCGTCCATGTCGGCAAGGCGGGAGCGTCCTGGGTTTGGATTTCCGCAACGGGCGCAATCACTGGTTGCACAGGCCGCAGCGCGGTGAGCCATGGCAGGAAACCGACGGACAACAATCCAACGATGGCGGCCACCGAACGATGCCGCGCTTGTCTCAACACCAAGAGGACGAGGCTGGAGAAAACGGATAGAATCGCGGCGTGCAGGGCGACGTTCAGCAGGTAGGTGGTGGAAATACTCATGGCCGGGTTCCTTTGCGGTGGGTTTTGATCAACTGGTTGAGCTCGGCCATCTCCGCGTCGGTTAGGCCGCCGTCCTCCACCAGGCAGCGAATCAGCGACAGGCCGGAACCGCCGAAGAAGCGTTGTTTCAATTCGGCGAGGACTTTGCCGCGGCCACCCTGTTCCGAGGGGGCGGAGCGGTAAAGCCGCGCGCGGCCGGTGTCGTCACTGAGCAGCCAGCCTTTCGCTTCCAAGCGCGTGAGCTGGGTTTGCAAGGTGCTGCGGGTGATCGGATCGGCGCGACCGTCATTCACGGCTTGCAGCAGATCGCCGGTGGAGACGGGCTGCTTCTGCCAGATGGAATCCATCAACGCCTGCTCGGCGGGTGAGAGTGGCGGCAGGGCGGACGCTTTCTTGGAACTCATTGGCGAAGTTGATGACAAATGTCGTCATGGCGTCAAGCGGGAATTCGCGACGTTTGTCGTCATGAATGAAGAGCACGCTGAAGCGCGAACTCCGGACAGGTTTCCGGTAAGTTCGAGCAACTGCCGGAGTTCAAGCTTCAGCTTGTCTTGGTTACCCAAGGATTTTCGGAGCCAGCCGTGCCAGCCAGTCCGCGAGTTCTGCGGCGGCGTGGGTTTCTGGCAAGGTTTCGAGATCGTTGAGGTTCCAGCGGTAGATGAGCTTGTAGCCGTCCCATTCGCCGGTTGCGCCGCAGTCGCGCATCCAGCCGGCGGCCTGGCGGTTCTCCGCGAGGACGTAGCCGACCATCGACTCCGCTCCGGCGCGGAAGGCGGTGAGCCACATGATGGCTAACAGCAAGGTGCCGATGCCACGGCCTTGCTCGGCATCGAGGACGATGAGGGAGATCTCCGCCTCGGCGGGATTTTCCGCACCGCGCCACCAGCTTGCGCCGCCGAGCGGGGGGAAATCCCGGGTGGGGTCGAGGATGGTCCAGGTGACGTGGGTCGCGGGATCCTGGCGGAGGACTCGGTCGAGCATTTTCTCCCCGACGACCTCGCCGGTGTGGGTCCAGAAGCGGTTGTAGCGGGCTTCCGGGGAGAGCCGCCGATAGGCTTCGGCCAGCGCGGGGCGGTCATCCGGGATCAACGGCCGGGCGACGACGGGCGTGCCATCGCGGAGCGCAAGTTCCAGCCAGTCGGAGGTATCCACGGGGTGAGACTAGTTGCGGATCCGGGTCAAAGCAACGGCTCGGGCGAATCACCGTTGAGCCGCTCGGTTTTCTTCCGCTCCCGCGCTTCGCGGAAAAAACTCTGGAGGATGAACAGGCATTCCTCGCCGAGCACGCCGGGCGTCACGTCGCAACGGTGGTTCAGAGGGGGATTGGCTTCGAGCAGGTTGATCCAGCTTCCCGCCGCGCCGGATTTCGGGTCCGGGCAGCCGAAAACGACGCGCTCCGGCCGGCAGTGGACGATGGCCCCGGCACACATCGGGCACGGTTCCTTGGTGACGTAGAGCGTGCATTTCTCCAGCCGCCAATCGCCGAGCGCTTCCTGCGCGCCGGTGAGCGCGAGCATTTCCGCGTGGGCGGTGGCGTCCTTGAGCATTTCCACCTGGTTCCAGGCCCGGGAAATGATTTTCCCCTCCCGCACGAGCACCGCGCCGACCGGGACTTCCCCCGCCGCATAGGCCTTGCGGGCCTCACGCAGCGCCTGGCCCATGAAATAAACGTCGCTATGCAAATCGATGATCGGGCCTTGGTCTTCCACGCCCGAGGGGTAATGGATGGTGCCGGGCCACGCACGCGGATTCATCCGGCGGGGAAAATTTTCCGTGCCTGCCCGGTCGATCCGTGGTTCCTATCGCCCCCGTGATTCCTAAAAACTTCAAGGACCGGGTGATCGCCCCATCGCTGCTGGCAGCGGACTTTTCGCGGGTGGGCGAGGAAGTGAGCCGGGCGATTCACGCGGGTGCCGACTGGATGCACATGGACGTGATGGACGGGCATTTCGTGGACAACATTTCCTTCGGCCCGGCGGTGATCCATGCGGTGCACGAGTCGAACGACATTTTCCTCGATGTCCACTTGATGATTTCCCGGCCGGATCACTATTTGCAGCGCTTCATCGCGGCCGGATCCGACCTGATCACGGTGCACGTCGAGGCGGAACATGATGTGGCCGATACCCTCGGGCGGATCCGCAAGGCCGGTTGCCTGGCGGGCCTCGCGATCAATCCCGCGACGCCGTTGAAACTGGCCGAGCCCTACCTAGATCAAATCGACCTGCTGCTCTGCATGACGGTCGTCCCCGGCTTCGGCGGGCAGGCGTTCATGCCCGAGGTGTTGGAGAAAATCACGGCGGCGGCAAAATTTCGGGAGACAAATGGGCTGTCATTTCACGTTGAGGTGGATGGAGGCATCGACGCCATCACAGCGGCCGCTTGCTATGCGGCCGGGGCAAATGTAATGGTTGCCGGTTCCTCCACCTTCCGCGCGCCAGACATGGCTGCCGCGATCACCGCCATTCGCAACGCATGAAATCCAAATACCTGCTACCCGCCGTCACCGCCCTCGTCGGTTTCTCCATCGCCTGGCTCGCCAAACCCGACGGCGCACCCGCCCCGACTCTGTCGAAAACCGAGGAATCCGCGACTCCCCGGCCGACGCGTCCCGATTCCGGCCCACGCCCTACTCCTGCCGACAGCAAGCGGCCGTCGGAAGTCAAAGCCGGCGATTTCCCGCTCGCGGACCAAGCCGAGCAAGGCCCGAAAACCCGCGACGAAGCGAAAATGCTCCGGCTCACCGAAGCGCTCGGCCTGTCGATCGACCAGCAGGGCGAGATCATCAAACTCATCGAAAGCACCCGAGCCTCGGCCAGCACCACCACGCCCGTCATCGAGGACCTGACCGCCCGCGGCAGGGCGGTCGAGGAGGGCCTGGCTAAATTGCTGACCCCGGAGCAATTCGCCAGGTTCGAGGAACTCCGGGTCCGCGAGCGCGAGAACCGGATCGAAGTTCGTTCCCAGAAAATGCTCACCGCCGCCATCGATGAGATCGATCTTTCCCCCGACCAGCGGGAAGAGGTCCTCAACCGGCTCCGCCAGAAATCGAAGGCCGAGCTGCAATCCATCCCCGCATCCGCGACCCTGCTGTTCGACAAGTCGATGCTGCCCACCGGCGGCAAGGAGCTGTCCGTGGACGGCATCCTCCTGCTTGCGAAAATGGGCGAGCAAGTCGAGCTCGGTGACCCGATGGTTGCCTATCAGAAAGTCCTCGACCGCCAGCGTGGCGAGCTTGAGGAACTCCTGAAATGCTACGACGGCATCCTCACCCCCGGCCAGATGGGCCAGTTTCACGCGGCTGTGGCGGAGAGCCGCGAGACCCTTAAAAAACTCCCGAGGCCCGGGAGTCTCCCGATCAGCCCGGTGACCGAAATGGCCCCCACCGCCGGGACGCCCGACGAAACGATGGATGAAGAGTCGGAGGAAGGGACCGCAGTCGTGCTGGAGATAATCCCGGAGCCCGATGGCGAACCCGAGGATGTAAGCGAGGAAGAAGCCAACATGGACGGCGACGAGTAACGGAGCGCCAACATGCCATTCATCGATCATCTCTTCTCCATCGGCCCGGTCCGCAAGGGCATTTGGAAACTCTGGTATCCCTTCCTGACCCGCCGGCTTCGTGGCCAGGATGTGTTGTTTCTCAATTACGCTTTCGAGACCGACCCGCCGCTGGACATCCCGCTTGCCGCTGAGGACGAGCCGGACCGTGCCTGCATCCAGCTCTATCACCACGTCGGCATGCAGGTGAATTTCCGTAACCAAAAAGTGCTGGAAGTCAGTTGCGGCCATGGCGGCGGCGCATCGTATCTCACCCGCGCCCAGAAGCCGGCGAACTACACCGGGCTGGATCTCAACCGCACCGGCATCAAATTCTGCAACTTCCGCCATCAGGTCAAGGGTCTCGAATTCGTCCGGGGCGACGCGCAGAACCTCCCTTTCCGGGACAATTCCTTCGATGTCCTGATCAATGTCGAAGCCTCGCATTGTTACCCGGACTTTCCTCGATTTCTAGCCGAAGTCGCCCGCGTGCTCAATCCCGGCGGCTATTTCCTCTACGCGGATTTCCGCTTCGCTGACAGCATCGGCAAATGGGAGAGCGCGCTCGAGAACTCTCCGCTCAAGCTGGAGCAGGCCCGCGACATCAGTGCCGAAGTCCTGCGCGGCATGGAGTACAATTCCGATAGATCCGTCGCGCTGCTGGAAAGAAAGCTGCCGAAATTCCTCCACGGCCTCGGCCGCGACTTCGCCGGCGTGAAAGGCTCGCGCGTTTACAACGCGCTTCTAACTGAAGGGCTGGCCTACCGCTCATACTGCTTCCGGAAGCCCTGAGATTTCTCCGCGCTTGCAGATGGCCCGGCGGTTGATTTCACTCCCTGCATGAACCGCCCCGACGGCCGCCTGCCTGACCAACTCCGCCCGATTTCCTTCGTCCCGAACGTGGCTCCCTACGCCACCGGCTCGGTGCTCGTGTCCTTCGGCGACACCCGCGTCATTTGCTCCGCCACCATCGAGGAGGACGTGCCGCGCTGGATGCGCGCCCAACGCGTCGAAGGCGGCTGGCTAACAGCCGAATACTCGATGCTGCCCTACTCGACCCTCGAGCGCAAACCGCGCGACATTTCCCGCGGCAAGCTCGACGGCCGTTCGTCGGAAATCCAGCGCCTCATCGGCCGCGCGCTGCGAGCCTGCGTCGATTTGAAAAAAATCGGCCAGCGCACGGTGTGGATCGATTGCGACGTCCTCCAAGCCGACGGCGGCACCCGCACCGCGTCGATCACCGGCGGTTGCGTGGCGATGGCCATCGCCCTCAACAAACTGATGGCGGAGGGCAAGCTCAAGACCTTCCCGCTCAAGAAACTCGTCGCCGCCGTTTCCGCCGGCGTCTATCAGGGCGTGCCGGTCCTCGATCTCAATTACCCGGAAGACAAGGACGCGTCGGTCGATTTCAACGTCGTGATGACCGAAACCTCCGAGTTCGTGGAAATCCAGGGCAGCGGCGAGGAAGCCGTGTTTTCCGGCGAGGAAATGACCGCCATGCTCGATCTCTCGCGCAAGGGGATTTCCGAAATCATCTCGATGCAGAAAGCCGCCATCCTAACAGCCGACCGCGCCGCGCCGGCGGATCTCGCGTCGCTGGCCGCTGCGTTCGGGCGGTAGTCCACAATTACATTTGCCTTGGCGAACACCGCCCGCGTGGCTAAAACAGCCCCACCATGACCCGTGCTTCCATCGAATTCGCAACGAAAATTTATATCGTCGCCCTGACCATTGTCTTCATCTGGACCGTGACCAAGGTCCTGGCGCAAATGGGCCTGATGTGATCATTTCCAATCCACGGCAACCTCGGCAATCCGGCCGCTCTTGTCATCGTATTTGAGCAGCCCGTGTTCGAGGGCGTATTCGTGGACGCACTTGGTGACCTTCACGTCGAACGCGCAATACTCGGCGATTTTCCGCAACGGGGCGAACTCCCCGGATTTCTTGTGCTCCTGCCACCAGCGCAGCGCGTCGAGTCCGTCGGCGGTCTTGCCGGTGCCGAGCGAGGCGGAGGCGACCGAGTCGAGCTTGAGACGGAAGCCGACGATTTTCTCCAGCTCCAGCATCATGTCGAGGTTGACCGTTTGCTCGCCGAGCGTGTGAAAAACGTAGGGCTGGAGCACCGGGTAATCGAACTGCAAGTGGTTCCAGCCGACCACCAGGTCCGCCCTGACCAATTCCTCGCCGAGCTTCTCCATCTCGTTCTCAGCGTAAATCTCGTAGGACCCGCGGGCGGTGCTGTAGGTGACGCCCACCGAGACGCCCATCTTGGCCTTGTGCGAGAAGCCACCGACGTCGCCGAAGCTGCGCTGCGTTTCCAAATCGAAATAGACGATGTTTTTTCCGGCCACACCGGTTTGTAACGGGCGGAACCGGCACCCGGCAAGTGTGATGGCTCGTTTCATCCGGATCGCCGGGCAAAACGGCTTTTTGCGGATGTTTCGGCCAGCTCTTGCATACCGGCGGGACCCGTGGCCGGCTCTCGTAATCCGTCACGGGGACCCGAGAATCCTTCGCGGGAAGCCATTCCGGTTAGGTGCTCGTTTTCCAAACCCAGCCACGACGGCGAACCACTTCGGTGCGGGACTTCATGCAAGGGTTTGGCTTCATGGCTACTCCCATCCAAAGCACGGACGCCTGTGCATCTCCGCCTCAGGGGATCGCCGGGCTGGCGGTGTCTGCCAGGCTGTTGGTGATCTTGCCACCGCCCCATACGATGCCCAGGGCGGCATAGCCGCCGGCGGTGGTGTCGTTGGAATACGCACGACAGTCGGCGATGACCGAGGCAATGCCACGGATGCCATCGTCTCCGTTGATGCGCGCGAGACAACCGGTGATCGATGAATCGTCACAATAGATGCCGGCCCCGGTATTTCCGAACGAGGTGACATTGCGGACCGAGGACTGCGGGGAAACGACCCCGTGAGAGGTATTTCCCTGCGTGGTCCCATCACTTAGGGAATTGTTATTGCCCGAGAGACCCGAACCGCTGTTGCCGGAGAGCATGAAACCGGAGACCGCGGAGCTGTAAAGCTCGAGGCCGTGGCCGCGGTTGTTCTGCGCCGACACACCTTGCAAAGTGACGAGATTGCCGTAGATGCCGCGGGCCGTGCCGCTTGCCACGATGTCATTGGCACGCGAGTTGCCGGAGAGGTTGAAACCCGTGCCGCCGAGGAAGCGTGCGGCCACGCTGCGGAGAGTGTTGCTGCCGCCATTCACGCCGTCACCACCGCAGCGCTCGATCACGACGCGTTCGAGCGCCGAGCCGTCGGTGCGGATGCCGTGGCTGTTGCAGCCTGCGATCACGACGTCGGCGAGGTCGAGAAACTGGCCGGTGATGCCGACGCCGGCACAGTCGAGCACGTGGCAGCGGCTGAGGATCGCGCGACCGCCGGTGTGCTCCAGGCCGGAAATGTTCAGATCGATGCCGTTGTTGAATCCGCGGACGGTTAGTCCCTCGAAGCGGAAGTGATTCGAACCCCAACTGGCACCAACGCGCTGGCAGAAGATTCCGCGGGATGAGGCTGCACCGCTGAAGGTCGCAAGCCAGGGATTGGCTCCGGCAGTGCGGGTTCCTGTTCCCAGAATGGTGCCGTTGCGCACGGTCGTGTTGGCGATGGCCAGATCGCCACCGGGAGCGGCGATGTAAATCGCGCCAAAGGAAGTCGCGGCGTTGGTGCCGGCGACGGACAACGTGTAGCCGTTGAGATCGAGCGTGACGTCCGGAGCGTTGATGTAGATGCCCAAAATGGAGGAGTTAGGGATTACGATGTTGCTGGTGAAGTAATAGCTGCCGGAAGTGTTGATGACGATGTAGCCGGCACCGGAGTCGTCTAACGTAGCTTGGGACAGCGGGGTGCGCGGATCGGCCTTGGCGACGAGTGTCGAGAGTTTTGTGTCCAAATCAGTCAGCGACTTCATCGACGGGGCGGGGGCACCGGGCGGAGGTGTCAGTGATCCTTGGGCAAGCCCGGTGGTGGGCAGCGCGAACAGGGAGCCGAAAGCAATGAGGATGATCCTGAGGTGCATGGCGGGCGAAGTTGTCGGTTGACGGATGGATTGTGCCAGATTCTTGAAGTGGTGAATGAGTCGTGCGAATCGGACGGAATCAATAACTGAAATCCTGAAACGATCCGAGGCGGGAGGCTCGTGAAACAGCCATGAACCAAGTGCCGGAGTTAGTTCTGGAAGGCTTTAAAAACGCGCCGCCAGCCTAGCTCCTGGCTACACTTTGCCAAGATTATTGTTGGCAGCGATTCCACGTTCTTGGGCCGGCCAGCGGCATTGTGGCAGGTGAGTTAACTGAAGCTCAGTAGCTCCGCAGTTGTGATTGGACCGGGGTCCCGGACTCCAGCCAGCGGCAGTCCGGGGTCATCCCTGCCATCGTTCTGCGCGGCGCGGCGGCTTCTGTGGTTGCGGTATCTCTATGGGAGATTGATCAATGAATGAAAGCCGGGATGAATTTGCCTGTCGGCCAGCCGGTTAGGGCTTCGCCTTGGTGTCAAGTGTCTGCTGGCGCAGGCTCTGGATTCGCGGTCCGTGGTTCACCAGCCGCCGCCGAGGGCTTTGTAAAGGTTGACGGAATTGACGGAACGGGCGAGGCGGAGCTGGATGAGGCGCTGGCGGGCGTCGAACAAATCGAGATTGGCGTTGAGCACTTCGAAATAACTGTCGATGCCCTTTTCGTGGCGGGCGGTGGCGAGGTCGGTACGCTTCTGTTGGGCGGCGACGAGGCTTTCGGTGGCGCTGATGCGTTCGGCGAGGCCGCTGCGGGCGGCGAGGCTGTCGGCGACCTCGCGGAAGCCGGTCTGGATGGATTTCTCGTAGTTGGCGACGGCGACTTGCTTGGTGGCTTCGGAATATCTCAGACCGGCAATGTTTCTGCCGCCGGTGAAGATGGGGATATCGACCTGGGGCGCAAACAGCCAGGTGCCGGTGCCGCTGCCAAACAGTTTGGACAGACTGCGGCTGGCGGCCCCTCCTTCCGCGGTTAGAGAGACGCTGGGGAAAAACCGGGCGCGGGCGACGCCGATGTCGGCATTGGCGCCGCGGAGCTGGTGCTCGGCCTCGCGGATGTCGGGTCGGCGCTGGAGGAGGTCGGAGGAAACGCCGGCCTTGACGTCAGCGACGAGGACCTGGTCGAGCGAGCGGCCGTTAGGCAGGCTGGCGGGCAGCGAGCCGCCGGCGAGAAAGACGAGGGAGTTGTTGATTTCCCCGACACGCTGGCGGAAGGCGGCGAGATCGGCCTTGGCGGTCTGGCGCTGGACGTCCAGGGAGCTGAGTTCGAGCTCGGAGACGGTGCCGGAGTCGAAGCGTTTCCGCATGAGATCGTAGGCGGTGTCGAAGCCGTCGAGCGTCTGTTGGGCGAGGGCGATCTGCTCCTGGAGTGCGCGCTCGGCGAGGTATTGGTTGGCGACCTGGGAGACCAGCGAGATCTGGGCGGCGACGCGGGCGGCATCGCTGGCGAAGTAGTTTTCCAACGCCGCCTGGTTCATGTTGCGGATCTTGCCGAAGAGATCGAGTTCGTAAGAGACCATGCCGACCTTGAATTCGAACCGGTCGGACTCGGTGTTGGAACTGCTGCCGCCACCGCCGTTTCCGGGCGCGCCGAGGGAACGCTGGCGCTCGGCGGATGCGGTTGCACCGACGGTTGGAAACAGGTCGGAGCGGGAGATGCCATACTGGGCGCGGGCCTGCTCGACATTGAGCGCGGCGATGCGGAGGTCGCGGTTGTTAGCCAGCGAGACCTCGACAAGTTTGCGCAGGCGGGCATCGGTGAAGAATTTCTGCCAGGCGATGTCGGCCGGGACCTCGCCGCCGGTTACCCCGGGGAAACGGGCGGAGACCGGCGATGAAACCGGATCGAGCGGCGGGGCGAGGTTGCAGGCGCTGGTCAGGAACGCCAGTGCGACAGCGGAAAGGGATGACTTACGCATGGTGGATTTCTGCTTCCGGGGGTTCGATGGCCGCGGCGGACTCCGCTTTGCTCGGGCTGAAGCGGGCGACGATCTTGCTGACGACGACGAAGAAGACGGGGACGAGGAAGATGGCGAGGAAGGTGCCGGAGATCATCCCGCCGGCGACTCCGGTGCCGATGGCGTTCTGGCTGGCGGAACCCGCGCCGGTGCTGATGACCAGCGGCAGGACGCCGAGCACGAATGCCATGGAGGTCATCAGGATGGGCCGCAGGCGGAGCTTCACCGCGGTTAGAATCGCCTCGGTCAGGTCTTTCCCCTGTTTCTGGAGGTCGATGGCGAACTCGATGATGAGGATGGCGTTCTTGGTGGAGAGTCCCACGGTGGTTAGAAGGCCGACCTTGAAATAGACATCGTTGGGCAGGTCCCGGAAGGAGACGGCGGCGAGCGCGCCGAGAATACCTAACGGCACGACCATGATGACGGCGACCGGGATCGACCAGCTCTCGTAAAGGGCGGCGAGACACAGGAAAACGATGAGCAGCGAGATGGCGTAAAGCATCGGCGCCTGGTTGCCGGAAATCCGTTCTTCCAGAGACTGGCCGCTCCACGAGAAGCCGATGCCGCGGGGGAGTTGCGCGGCCAGTTTCTCCATTTCGAGCATCGCATCGCCCGAGCTGAGGCCGGGTGCGGCAGAGCCGACGATGTTGACGGCGGGGATGCCGTTGTAGCGCTGGAGCTGGGGCGAGCCGAAAGTCCACTTGATGTTGGTGAATGATGCCAACGGTACCATGCCGCCGGTCTTGTTGCGGACATACACCTTGCCGAGATCCTCCGGAGTCATGCGGAACTGCGCGTCCAACTGGATGATCACGCGCTGGACGCGGGGACCGTTGACGAAGTTGTTCACGTAGGCCGAACCGAAGGCGGTCTGCATGGTCGAGTTGATGTCGGCGAGGGAAACGCCGAGGGCGCTGGCCTTGTCCTGGTCGAGCTCGATTTTCATCTGCGCGGCATCCGAGAGGCCGTTCGGGCGGACCTGCATCAGGACAGGATTTTGCGCGGCCATGCCAAGGAGCTGTTCGCTGGCCGCGATGAGCGCGTCATGGCCGACACCGCCCAGGTCCTGGAGCCAGAAGTCGAAGCCGGACGAGTTGCCGAGCTCGGGAATCGCCGGCGGATTCAGGGAGAAAACCATGGCGTCCTTGATCCCGCCGAGCCCGATCAGGGCGCGCTCGATCACGGCTTGCACCCGGTGTTCCTTGCCCTCGCGTTCCTCCCACGGCTTGAGCCGGATGAAGGCGAGGGCGGAGTTCTGCGCGCGGCCGGCGAAGCTGAAGCCGGCGACGGTGAAGTAGTGTTCGATCTCCGGTTGCTGGTCGAAGTATTCCTCCACTTGCAGCAGCGCCTCGCCAGTGCGGGCGTCGGTCGCGCCGACAGGCAGCGAAATGAGTGTCAGGAAATAGCCCTGGTCCTCTTCCGGCAGGAATGCGGATGGCATTTTCTTATAGAGCATCGCCACCAGAATCATGATGCCGGCCAAGGTCAGGATCCCGATGGAAGTCCGTTTCACCAGGACGCCCACCCAGCTCTGATAGCGGTTGGTGAAGGCGTCGAACGAGCGGTTGAACCAGCCGAAGAAGCCGCCCTTGGCGTGATGGTGGCCCGCATCGACCTGTTTCAACAAGGTGGCGCACAGCGCCGGTGTCAGGGAAAGCGCGAGGAACACCGAGAACAGCATGCATGACACCATGGACATCGTGAACTGCCGGTAGATCGTGCCCACCGAGCCGCCGAAGAAGGCCATCGGGATGAACACCGCCGTTAGAACGACCGTGATGCCGATGAGCGCGCTGGTGATCTGGCCCATCGCCTTGCGCGTCGCCTCCTTCGCGGGCAGGCCCTCCTCACTCATGATGCGCTCGACGTTTTCCACCACCACGATCGCGTCATCCACCAGGATGCCGATGGCGAGGACCATGCCGAACATGGTCAGCACGTTGATGGAGAATCCGAACGCCGCGAGGATGCCGCAGGTGCCTAACAAAGCGACCGGCACCACCAGCGTCGGGATCAGCGTGGCGCGAAAATTCTGCAGGAATAGATACATCACGAGGAACACCAGGATGATGGCCTCCACGAGGGTCTTGAGCACCTCGTTGACCGAAATTTTCACGAACAGCGAGGTGTCCAGCGGGAAGTCCACCTTGACGCCCGGCGGGAAGAATTCCTTGAGCCGCTCGATTTCGGCTCTAACGGCGGCGGCGGTGTCGAGCGCGTTGGCAGTCGGTGAAAGCTTGATGGCGGCGGCGCTGGCGGGCTTGCCGTCGATACGCGCCTTGATGGAGTAATCCTGGCCACCGAGCTCGACGCGGGCCACGTCCCGCAGATAGACGCGCGAGCCATCCGGGTTCACGCGAAGGACGATGTCCTTGAATTCCTCCGCCTCGCGCAGGGTCGCGCGGCCTTGCAGGATGATGTTGAGCTGCTGGCCTTCCACGGCGGGAAGCTGGCCGAGCTGGCCGACGGGCACCTGGGTGTTCTGCACCTGCACCGCGGTGGAAACGTCGGCGGGTGTTAGATTGTAGCTGACGAGTTTGTCGGGATCGAGCCAGATGCGCATCGCGTTCTGGGTGCCGAACTGGATGACCTCGCCGACGCCGGCGACTCGCCGGAGCGGGTCGAGCACGCTCGCTGCCAGATAGTTTCCAAGTGAGATGGCATCCATGCTGCCGTCTTCCGACGAGAGCGAGATGAACATCATGAAATTCCGCGTCGCCTTGGCCACGACCACGCCCTGCTGCTGGACAGTCTGTGGCAAGCTGGGAGTGGCTAACTGGACTTTGTTCTGGACCTGCACCTGCGCGACGTCGGGATCGGTGCCCGGATTGAAATAGAGCGTGATGGTCGCGGTCCCGTTTGCATCGCTGGCGGACGACATGTAGAGCAGGTTGTCGATGCCGTTGAGCTGTTGCTCGATGACGGAGGTGACGGTGTCGCTGAGCGTTTCCGCGGAGGCACCGGCGTAGTTCGCCGTGATAGAGATCGAAGGTGGCGCGACGCTCGGGTATTGGGCGACAGGAAGTCCGGTGATGGCGATGCCACCGAGGACGCAGATGAGGATGGAGATCACCCAGGCGAAAACCGGGCGGTCGATAAAGAAGTGGGCCATGAAATCGGACGGTTAGTTTTTGACGGCGCTGTTGGCTTGGTCGGGAACCGCTGCCGGGACAAAAGGCTCGGGGACCACGGGTGCGCCGGGTCTCGCTTTCAACAGGCCTTCGATGATGACCCTCTCGCCGGCGTTCAGTCCGGAATTCACGACCCATCGGTCGCCGGAAGCCTCACCGGTCTGCACCATGCGGAGTTGGGCGAGATTGGCATCGTCGATGACCATGACCGTTCCGACACCGCCGGCCCCGCGGGTGAGCGCGCGCTGGGGTATGGTGACGACGTTCTCTCTAACTGCCTGGACGACCCGGGCCCGGGCGAACATGCCGGGCAGGAGGTCGCGCTTGGGATTGGGAAACTCCGCCCGCAAGGTCACCATTCCGGTGGTCTCGTCCACGAACGCTTCCGAAAATAGCAGCCGGCCGGGCGCTCCGTAATCGCTGCCATCCTCCAGCAGCAGCGTGACTTTGTTTTGCTTCGCCCCCGCGCTTTTCAGGGCGAAGTGATCGCTGCTGGACTGGGTGAAGTCGAAATAGATCGGATCGAGCTGTTGGATCACGGCGAGCAAGGTGGCGCTGCCTTGGCCGACAAGCGCGCCCTCGGTCATCTCCGCCTTGCCGATGCGGCCGGAAATCGGCGCGGTGACGGTGGCGTAGCCGAGGTTGAGCTCGGCGGTCGCGAGTGCGGCCTTCGCGGCCAGCACTTCCGAGTCTGCGATGCTGACTGCGGATTCAGCATCGTCAGCGTCCTGCTTGCTGACGGCATTGACCGCCACCAGTTCGCGGAACCGTTTGACCTGATTCTGGGCCTTGGCGGAACTGGCCTCGGCCTTGGCGAGATTGGCCGCAGCGCTGTCGCGGGCGGCTTCCAGCGGCGCGGGATCGATTTGAAAAAGCACGTCGCCGGCCTTCACTTCCGCACCTTCCTCGAAGACCCGCTTCAGCAGGATTCCGGAGACGCGGGCCCGGATTTCCGCGACGCGGACGGCATCGATCCGGCCTGGCAAATCGCGGGTGATGGTGACGGTTTCAGTCTGCGCCGGGACGAAGGTGACCTCGGCAGGCGGCATCGCCGGCATGGCCGGAGCGGCTTTTTTCCCGCAGCTCGGCAGGAACAACCAGAGCACTGAAAAGGGGAGGAATAAAATCGGGCGCATGGTGGGAATCGGGAAATCTCCAAACGGATGTTGGAAAGGCCTCTAGATATTGCCCGGATTTTTAAAAGCGGAATGACTTTGATGTTTCCATACTGGTAACTTTGGGTTACCAGTCCCCGCGGATGGAACTGAGACATTTGCGATACTTCGTGGCGGTGGCCGAGGAGCTAAGCTTTCGGAAGGCCGCCGAACGGCTGGGCGTCAGCCGGCCCGCGCTCAGCAAGCAGGTGAAGGATCTGGAGGACGAGATCTCCGTTAGATTGCTGGATCGCGACACCGTGAGTGTGTCCCTGACCAAGGCGGGGGAGATTTTCCTCGAGGACGCCCAACAACTCCTGAGTCACGCCGAGAGCGCCATCGAGCGCGCGAACGAGGCCCAGTCCGGACATCGCGGCAAACTCCGCATCGGCAGCGTGGGGATCATCGCCACGGATTTCCTGCCGAAGACCCTGAAGATTTTCCATCAGAAATTCCCCGGCGTGGAGGTCGAGTTCGTGGAAATGCTGCCGGCCGAGCAGCTTCGCGCCCTGCCGATGGGGAAGATCGACATCGGCTTCGCCTACGGCAAGGAAGTGGAAAACATGCCCGGCCTGCAAAGCCTGTGCGTGATTCACTCGATCTTCGGGGTTGCCGTTTCCCGCCAGCATCCGTTAGCGGAAAGGAAGGAAGTCACCCTCAAGGATCTCCGCTGGGAAACCCTGCTCTGCGTGGGTGGCGATGGGAAATCCAGCCACCGCGAGGCGATCTGCCAGATTTACTCCGCCGAGGGCACCAAGCCTGGCAAGCACCGGCAGATCGAAGGCTTCGACTCGATGGTCACGCTCATCGCGGCGGACCAGGGCATCTCGCTGCTGCCGCATGTGCTGGACCTCGCGAACCAGGACATCGTCATCATTCCGCTCGCCTCCAACCATTCGAACCTGGACTTCCACATGTGGGCCGTCTGGCAGCAGAACTCCGCGTCGCACCACGTCAAACACTTCATCCAACTGTTGGAAGAGCGCGTGCTGGTTTCAAGCAACGTCGCGTGACTGGTTCGCCGGATTGGGGATGAGGACTGATAGAAATCCGGGGGCTTGATCCTGAACCCCCTGAAGTTAATTCTCCCGTCATGTCGGCAAAGGAGCAAATTTCCCGGATGACATCCAGCGAGCGCGTGGAAACCATGGAGCTTCTGTGGGAATCCTTCGCCAAGGAAGGTGTCGATTACCCCTCGCCCGACTGGCACGGCAAGGTTCTCACCGAACGATCCGGAATCACCGGCTCCGGCCATGCGACCTGGCTTTCGGTGGATGAGCTTCAAGCCTGTTTAATGAGCCGATGAAAAAGAACGTCGTCGCTCTCGCGGAAGCGGCCAACGACATCGAACGTGGAATCGACTTCTACAACGCGATCAAAGACGGCGTCGGCCTGTATTTCCGGGACTCGATCATCCGTGCGAGGCGGAACATGTAGCCTTTACGTTTTTCCACTCCCCGCTACTCTCGTGGCATGAATACGTTGGAAACAGACATCGAGATCGGAGCCGATGGCAGCGTGCGACTGCTTTCGCCCCTGCCGGCGTGGCTCAAGCCGGGCCGGGCGCATATCCTGATGACGGTGGAATCGGTGGAGGAGAAACCGAAGCGACAGAAACTCACCGCCTCCCCGGAAATGATCGCGAGGCGCGAGGCGGCACTGGAGGAAATCCGAAAACTCAATCCATACCGCGACATTTTCGATCCGGAACTGTGCTCTTGATCGCCTGTGCGGCACAGACTAATTTTCCACCATGAGTGCTAGAGACGCTGTCATTGATGAAATCAGAACCGCTCCGGAATCCTTGGTGCGCGAGACTTACGATTTCATCCTTTTTCTCAAGCAGCGCAGGGCACAGGAACCCGAGACTGCGAACCCGCAGACGACCACCGCCAGGCCCGACTTCCTTGCACGCCAGCAGTCATTGTTCGGAAGCCGGGTGATCTCCGACTCGCAGATGATTCTGGATGAACTGCGAGCGGACCGCTTCTAATGCGCTACTTCGACACCGGTGTCCTGCTGAAGCTCTACTTGCCGGAACCCCGTGCCGCCGAGGCGGTGGCCTTTTTGAATGCCAGTCCCGGCAAGCCTCCCATCAACAATCTGCACGAACTCGAAATGCGGTCCGCTCTGCGGCAAAAAGTGGGCCGCGGCGAATTGACTCAATCGGAGTGCGACGCATTGATCGCCCAAGTCGAATCCGACCTAACCACCGGCGTGCATGATCGGGTGACGGTTTCCTGGCCGGATGTCTTCGCCACGGCGGAAGCGCTTTCCACCGCTCACGGGGTCGGAACGCTATGCCGCTCGCTGGACACCCTGCATGTGGCTTTGGCGCTGGAACTTGGAGCCACAGAGTTTTGCACCTTCGACCTGCGTCAGTCACGCATGGCCGCAGCCGCAGGATTGACCGTCATATCGTAATCCCCCTGTGTGAAAACCAACCGCCAGCGCCTGTTAGCCAGTCCAGCCTCCGCAATCTCTGCGTTCCTTCGCGACCTTTGCGCCTTTGCGGTAAACTCTTTCCCTCCAAGAACCACCTCGTCGCCGAATACGCGCTCTCCGCTCGCCGTCGCTTGCCCCGGCATAGCGATAGCGACGCCGGGCTCGACACCTGCCTGCCCAGCATCGAGCAAATCGAAGCCGAACTGGGGCAGATCGGGGATGAGGAATCAGGAATCTTGAACGAGAAATGTTGAAATGTGTGACCGCTTACGTCTATCGAGATTGAGTCATTAGCTACGTCCTTGCCCCCCACCAATAAAGCGGCAGGCTTGCTCTCTGGTAAGCCCGTTTTGCATGAGGACGCGGATGCCAGCCTCGTCTGCGACGGAGGCAGCAGACGTGAGGAGGTCGGCATGCAGATCTTCATCAATCCTTTGGTCATTAACTGAGGAGTATAAGACCCCAGGTTCCTTGGGTGTTTCGCTTTGCTCCTTGTTCATGTCGGAGTTATGTTTGTCGTCAAAAAATCGTCGTCGTCAGGAACATCCTGAACACTGACAAAAAGGTAGGTTTCATCCAGGCTATCATCGCACCAGATATCAATTTCGTCGTCGGTGTAGTCAAAACGGAAGTCTTCGGTGATGGTTGTCTCAATCTCCACAGCTTCTCCTTTTGATAGAGGACTCCAATCGGGGCGGGATACCCACAAGCAATCGAACCCAACCACCTCATATTCGTGCCACGGGCTTCCGTAAATGTCAGCCAAGTCCAAGATGCCCTCGTTTGCCCCGACGAGAATGCGAGCGAACGCCATCCTGAAGATGTCGAACGTGTATGCGTATTGTGCTCCATTGGTCTTGGCGGGGTCATAGGTCTGCATGGTAAGGAACTCACCGAATCCCTTGCCACGGCGATCCAGAGCAGCATAACCGGAGCAGATCCGCACAAGTCGAATTGTGCCTTCAAGCATGAGCTCAGGACTATCAGGCCTGTCAAGTCGTCTCAGATGGTCCCGAAAGACTGCGAAATCGTCTGCTAACGCTGCTGTCCGAAAGTCTTTTTCCCATTTATCTAAAAGATCCCTGTTCATGAGGATAACGAATAAGTGGCGTTGACCCGGATTCTCGACTATTGGGCTTCCTTCAGCGGAAAACCTTTTGCTATTTCAGCAAATTCTTTCCAGCGAACCTTGTGGCCAGTTTTTTTGCCTGTTGGCACCCATACAAGGGCACCTTTGGAAACTTTGAGTGTTCCCAGAGGACCATCTCCCGTCCGCACTACGAATGATAGATCAGTCTTGCCGAGCGGTCTCGATGGAACGGAAAAATTTACGTCGTAGGTCATGATTTTATATTTGATGGGGGGCGGATTCCCGAACACGAGAAGGGTAAGAATTGGCGGCCTTGTATCAAGGCAAAACGAAGCCAAAACACAGATCTATCGAGTATGATATCGCCGGCGACGAGTGGTTTCCATCGCGGCTATCGTTCGGCAAGGTCAAGGGCAGGCTTTACCAAAGGTTGGTGGAGGCTGCGCGGAATCGTCTGGCGGAACTGGAGCTGGAATACGGGATCGAGAAGTCGAAGGTGGATTCCATCCGGTCGCGGCTGTTCGGGGCACTGCGGGCGTTCTATCAGGAGCGGGACCGTTTGCGGCTGTTGGTGCGGATGTTTCACTCGGATCTCCACGAGCACGATCCGGAAAAGCGCAAAACCTACGAACTGCTCACCCAGGCGATCAACGAAGCCCGCGACCGGGGAGATATCGGGCTGATGGGATTTCGGTCGCTGGTAAATGGGCTGAAATAGGCTCAGTTCTTTTGCATCTCGCTTCGCGGGCGAAATGAATTTCGCGGTCCGTTGTGGACGAGGTTGAGTCGGAGATCGGGAAGAAGCCCGGTCACTTAAGCAACGGCGCATGAGTGATTCGTTAAAACACATTCCAGCATCGCCGTTTTCAAGGATGCCGCATCTCCGGCGTCAATTTCTGCTAGCAGCGGGTGCGCAGCCAGTCCGCACGCCCGGCTGGCGATGACGGGAATCCCCATGGCCAGCGCGCGCAGGGCCAGCCGGGGTTCGTGCTCGATCCATGCCGGGATCACCAGCGCGGTGCAGCCGGTTAGATCGGCAAGGGTGGCCTGGCGATGGGAAATGTCAGCCAGTGGATCCGCACCGCCCTCACGGGCACGGCCGAGGACGAGCAACTCGCCGCCGGTTTCACGCAGGGCCGCGGCCAGCTCGTGAATTCCCTTGCGGCCGAGGGCGGAGGCGGGGAAGAACCATCGTGCGCTGTTAGGCGGGATCGTGCGTTTGGACGCCGCGGGCATTTCCCAGTCCAACAAAATCGCCCGCGAGCCGAATGTGGCGGCAATCGCCCGATGCGGCGTGACGATCCTGGCGGCGTCGGCGAGTGCCTGGGTTTCCGCGAGGACGAGTTCGGGGTCCGCGCGGAAATCCGCGAGCGTGTCCGATTGCGGGTGACGGGCGGCTGCGGCGTCGAGCCGGGCTTGGAGTTTTTCCAAGGGCCAGCGGTTGACGAGCACGTCGAAGGTCCGCCCGCCGAGATGGCCGGCCTGCCAGAGATAGGGCAGCAGGGTCTGGGAAACGACGAGGTGGCGGGCTTGCGGATCCAGCCGGCGGGCGAGGGTTTCCGCCAACTGCCGCTGGGCTGATAGAAGAAACTTCTGGCGCACCGCACCTTGGCCGGGCAGCCGCCGTTGTTGCCACGAGCGCCGCAAGGTCTGCCAAGTCGCATGACGGACGGTCGTCCCGGCGGGCGGGGTCCAGGTGTAGTTCGGTTTTTTCCAGCGCCCTCCATCGAGCGGGGTCAGCCAATGGTCGCCGGGATGGGAATGCAGCCGGCACCAGCCGTCGAACTCCGGCCACCGTCCGTCTAGCAAAAATAAGGAATGCCCGGCAGCCGGCGCGTGGTTGTGGGTCGCGGAGGGGTGGCGGAAACAGGATGTTACCCCGCAAGTCAGGCAATCGCCGTCGGCCGCGGCGCGGACGGGCGAGCCGGATTCGGTGGCTAACGGTTTCGCCTTTGCCACGGACGAATCCTTCACCGCGCGGATCGACACGACCAGATCAGTCGCGGTTAGACGGGTTTCCAAGCGCCACGGAAAAGGCGCGCTGAACCGCAGATCGACGTAGTTCCAGAAAACCGTGGCATCACGTTCGGGCGGCAGCGGCGCGCCTGGCAAGGTCCGCGAATGGGCGTGGCGCTCGACCACCTCCAGCCCGGCGGCGAGTGCCGCCGCATGCAGCAGACCTGATAGCTGGCACAAGCCGCCGCCGAGATTCGGCACGAGGCAGCCGGAACGGAGTTCGCGACCTTCGGTGAATCCCGCCGCGCGGGTGGTGCGGCCGAGTTGTTTCCAAAAGCTGAAAATTCCCCCGGCGGGAATCTCGATGCCATCGAGCCGCTGGCATGAGGCCCGGAGGTTCTGCACCTTTCCCGCTGTTAGCGGGAACTCGGCGGCGGAGATCTGCGTCCACAGCGGAGCCTCCGCCGAGCCCGCCACCGGAGCATCCCGCCGGGCATGGCCGCGGGGGTGGAGCGGGATGGGATGACCGCGCTCGCGCCACCAACGGCGCGCGATCAGCACGCGGGACTTGAGGAAAAACGCCACAGCTTCGCCACGACTGGGTTCATGATGCTCCGCTGCGAGAGGGTTTTGCATACGCGATCTAAAATGAAGATCGCCCGGATTACGCCCCGCGGCGAGACATTCTGTCGAGTGCTCCGCCGGCTCCTTGAAACACCCGTTGCCGCACTTCCGTAGGCAAAGCGTTATGGAAACCCCACTGAACCGCCGCCGCTTCCTCTGGACCACGGGGGTCGCCGGCATCGGCTTGGCCGCCGCCACCCGTTCCTTCGCGCAGGCTCCCGCCGTTTCGCCGAACGCCAAACTGCGGGTGCTGTCCATCGGCGTGGTCGGCACCATCGGCGCCACGGACCGCACGGAAGTGGCGGCCCACCCGGCCGTGGAAATCGCCGGGCTTTGTGATGTCGATTCGAACGCCCTCGCCCAAGCCACCAAAGATCATCCCAACGCTTTCACCTGTGCCGACTATCGCGAGGCCTTCACGAAACACGGCGGCAAGTTCGACGCCGTCATCGTCTCGACCCCGGACCACAGCCATGCGCCGATCATGCTCACCGCGCTGGCCAACCGCAAACACGTCTATGGCCAGAAGCCGCTCGTCCATCAGTTGGAGGAGCTCGTGATGATGGAAAAGGCCATCGCCGTCCGACCCGACCTCGTCACCCAGGTCGGCAACCAGCGGATGGCCTCGGCCGGCCGCCGCGCCGCCGTGGAAATCATGCGCTCCGGCGTGCTCGGCAAAGCGGTCGAAGCCCACGTATGGGTCGGCTCGCCTAACAACCGCGAGTATTTCAACCTCGACCGCATGGTTGGGGAACCGACGCCACCCCCGGCGAACCTTGACTGGAATCTCTGGCTGTGCGCGACCGAAGAAGTGCCTCACCGCGCGGGGATGGCTCCAGTAGTCTGGCGCTCGTGGTGGGACTACGGCAGCAACGGTCTCGGCGATTGGGCGTGCCATGTGCTCGACGTGATCATGTATGGCTATGACGAACTTCTATCACCCATCGCTGTGCAAACCCATTGCCCCAAGGTGGAGAACCCGGCGTTCCACAGCCATCCTTGCCGTTCCACCATCACTTACGCCGTCGATTCCGACAAGTTCGCGCACAAGATCTTTCCGATTTACTACAGCGATTCCGCGCAAGCGGTCTCGCGCGCCGCGCTCGGCTTGCCGCCCGGGAAATTCGCCGAGGACAACATGACCGTCGTCGTTTGCGAAGGCGGCGTCCTCACCCTGTCCGCCGGCGGGCGATTGGAAATCTGGCGCGACGGCACGCTCACCGCCGGCCTCAAGATGCCCGGCCTGCCCGAGTTCCCGGCGCTCAACCACTGGCACGCCTGGGTGGACAACTGTCTCGGAAAAAAGACCGAACTCCGCAGCCCGTTCAAGGATGCCATCCGCATGACCGAAGCCGCGTTGCTCGCCGTCAAGGCGACCCGCTTTCCCGGCGAGGAACTCCGCTGGGACAAACCCGGTCTCTCGTTCACTAACAACCCAGAGGCCACCAAAACCCTCGTGCGCCGCAGCTATCGCGAAGGTTTTGCCCCGCCGGCGGTCAGTTAGGAGGGCACCTGCTAACAAAGCCCCTTGCCGTCCCGCGGAATTTTGCCTCAACTGTGAGCATGAAGCGAAAGTGGTGGCTGGCAATCGCATTGCTGCCTGTGTCTTTGATTCCCTGGCTGCTGGTCCGCTCGGGCGAGAAGCCGGAAGTGGCTCCCGCTTCCAGCGCCCCGGAACCCGCTCGAAAGAACCCTCGCACGAGCGAGGCGCCGGCTCCAGCCGCAGGCGATTCCAGCGAGACCACGGTGAATGAGCGGACCCGCCCCACGCAGCGGCCGGAGCCGAAAGTTTACGCCAAACCGCCACCACCGGAGTATCCACCCGCCGTCGCGGTCGAAGGGAGGCCGGGATTCGTGACCAGTCCCTACAACGGGAAAATCATCGACGTGAACGGCATCCCGTCCGGCACTTTGGTCGCGGACCCCACCTTTCCGCCGTCGGAGAAGAAATACTTCCGCACGCCCTGACCGCTCTGCTGTTAGCTTCCGGGTTCCCGACGGCGTTTGGGATCCGCCCAGGCGAGGAATCCTTCCGCATCGAGAGAGATTCCCACCGGCAGCTTGAAGCCTTCCTCCGGGGCCGCCGGGCCATGCGCCCACAGACGACCGTCGGCCGTCGGCAGCAGGAACCAGCCAGGCAGCAATTTGCCCCAAGTACCCGGCTTGTGGCCGGGCTGACGATCGGTATTGGTCGCGGTGGTTGGAGGATCGGGCATCGACATCGCAATCACCGTGCCTGCGATCGCGAGGCACGGGCAATGCCGCAAGTCCGCCCGGTAAACGGGCTCCAGCGCGCGCGGGCCGAAGTCGTAAAACACGATCTCTTTCGAAAGCTGGGTAGAGCCTAACATTTTGCGCAGCAGATCGCCGCCGACCCACGACGCGGGCTGCCCGCCATCGACCGCATCGCAGTATTTCACGCTGGCCTCGAACAAATCGGGAAACGTCAGCATCACGCCGGGCAATCCCGCGGCCACCGGGTCGCCATTCAACACATGAAACGGTTGCCGCCGTTGGAGCGCGTTGAGCTGGCCGATCTGGTGGCCGTTGATCCACATCCGAAGGCGCGTCGATTCGTCGCCCGCGCGGAACCGTTTGACCGCCGCACGGGGACCACGCGGCACTCTCGTGCCCCAGCCAGCAGCGTCGAAGCGCTGGGCGATCGCGTCCGCCGCCGCGACCATCATGCCTTGTCGCACGGTCTCCACATCCGCATCTTCCGGGCGGATCTGTTCGCCGAAGGCGACCCGGATGCCGCCCCGCAGCCGATGGGGACGCTTGCTGAAAAACCGGCCGCGTTCAAAGGAGAAGATCGATCCCCATAAGCCGTCGCACCACATCGGGATCAACGGATGGCCGGCCTTTCTCGCGATCAGTTCGAAGCCGCGGCGCAGCTCGGCGAGCGCGCCGGTGCGGGTGAGCTGGCCCTCGGGAAACAAGCACACGAGGTCGCCGTTTTTCAACGCCTCGATGGTGGTCCGGATGGCCTCGCGCGGCTGGTCCCGGCGGATCGTCACGGTCTGGAAAATGCCGGTGAAAACGCGGACCGACCAACTCGCCGCGAACGCCTCGTCCATCACGAATCTAACCGGCCTGCGGCAGGCGGCGGTGATGAAGAATCCGTCGGCGAAGGTCACATGGTTCGGCAGCAACAGCGCCCCGCCCTTCGCCGGAAGTCGCTCCGGGTGCACCGTTTCTATCCGATAAAGCAAACGGATGAGCGCCCCGCCGATCAAGCGGATGATCGCTCCCGGCAGCTGGCGGATGATAGACAGGGTCATCGGGCCGCAGACTACACCGATGAAACCGATTTCAAACCGAAATCCGATGGCGCTGAAAACCCCGTGGGATTTCAATCCCCTCCGCCGCCACCTCCGCCGCCACCGCCGCCGTCCCCACCCCCGCTGTCACCGCCGCCGCCATCGTATCCACCGTGGTTGCAGGAGCTGGCATGATGGTGGTGGCCTCCGTGATCCCCGTGGTGGAGATGGGAAGTCGTGTGATGAGAAGCGCCGACGTCGCCGCCCCAGCCGGAATGGCTACTGTTGGAGGATGAGCCGAGCGATCTTCCGACCAGCTTGACGATCACCGAGAGCACCACCGCGGCTATCAAGAGGAAGATCACGATTTCCATGGCCGCACTCCTATCAGGATTTCCCGCGCAATCCCAAAGGTATTTCAGATCGTGCCGAAACCAGAATGCAACCGGATTAAGTGGTTCAACAAGCAGGCGTCGGATTTGCCGTTCGCTTCAATTTCTTGCCAAGTTTGCGAAGTTCCCCTTCACTCCGGGCCGCTTCACCCATGGCCCTCATTGTACAAAAATTCGGCGGCACTTCCGTCGGCTCGCTCGACCGGATCCGCAACGTCGCCGCGCGGATGAAACGCACCCGCGACGAAGGCAACCAGGTCGTTGCCGTGGTCTCCGCGATGTCGGGGATGACCGACAACCTGATCAAAATGGCCAAGGAACTCGCGGAGAACCCTTCCGAACGCGAACTTGATGTGCTCCTCGCCACCGGCGAACAGCAATCGATCGCCCTGCTCACCATCGCCCTGCACGAACTTGGCGTGGAAGCCGCTTCCGTCACCGGCAGCCAGGCCGGCATCCGCACCACCGGCTCCCACACCCGCGGCCGCATCCTCAACATGGATCCGTCGCTGATGAAGAGTTACCTCGAAGAAGGGAAATCGCTGGTCGTCGCCGGTTTCCAAGGCGTCACCCCGGATGGCATGATCCACACCCTCGGCCGCGGTGGTTCCGACCTCACCGCCATCGCCGTCGCCGCCGCCCTCAAGGCCGATGTCTGCCAGATCCTCACCGATGTGGACGGCGTTTACACTTGCGACCCGCGCGTCGTCCCCAACGCCCGCACATTGCCGGAAATTTCCTACGATGAAATGTTGGAAATGGCCTCGTCCGGGTCCAAGGTCATGCAGTCCCGCTCGGTCGAGTTTGCCAAGAAATTCGGCGTCATTTTCGAAGTCCGCTCCTCGCTCAACGACAACCCAGGAACACTCGTGTTAGAAGAACATCCCAACATGGAGAACGTCGTCATCCGCGGCGTCTCGATCGAGCGCTCCCAAGCGCGCATCACCATCACCGGCATCCCGGACGAACCCGGCATGTCCGGCAAAATCCTCGGTGCCCTCGGCGATGCGGAGATCAACCTCGACATGATCGTCTCCAACATCGCCCACGACGGATTTGCCCGCCAC
>JBGSOI010000253.1:0-20246 GCA_041739215.1 Akkermansiaceae bacterium | reverse complement strand
CTTCATCGCGGAAATGATCGAGCCCAACGAGAAGGGGGCACAGGCGTCCCGCCTGTTTCTTCACTGGAACCGCCATTTCACAGCCAAGATGGCTGTTCCCCTTTTCGACCAATGGGCGTGGGGCGCCCATTTGAGACGTGCACCGCGCGCCCGCAGGGTGAGGCTGCGGCGGAAGCAGCCGAATCAAAGCAATCCCACCACCTGGCGGCTGGCGGCGATGAACATGGCCACGAGCCTGCCCCGGCAAAGTGGAACGGCGACGGGCGGCATCGACTTCGACTTCGGCAAGGAACCGGCGGACACTTTCACCCGCGACCAGCACCCGGTGATCGAGGAGATGATCCAGATGGCCAAGGACATGCAGGAGGCGATGAAACGCCACGAGGAGCTGGGCCTGAATCCGGACGAGGAGGCGTTTTACGACGCGCTGGCGGACCGGCCGGAGGTGCTGCTCTCGATGGGCGATGCGACGTTGAAGAAGCTGGCGAGCGAGCTGACGGAGAAGCTGCGGAACAGCACGACGGTGGATTGCCTAAGGGCCAGCCGGGGTGGCTTTGCTATGTTGATGAGCCTGCTAGCGCAGGCACTGGATTGGCAGTTCCGGGATAGCGTGCGGGCGAAGATGCGGATATTGATCCGGCAGCTATTGAGGAAATACAAGTATCCGCCGGAAGGATATGAGGATGCGATCGGTCTGGTGCTCCAACAGGCGGAGGCGCTGGCTGATGATTGGACGGTGAGGTGAGGAAGACTCGGCGCGAGATGCGCCAGCCACGTTCCAGGTCACTTGGTACCGATTCATTGGGAATGCACGGCCGGGGTTGACTCATACCGGGATCCGCCGGAATACTCCCGCGCTCCAACGCTCACCGAATCATGGAAAACGTCATCATCATCGGCACCGGCTGCGCCGGCTACACCGCCTCCATTTACACCGCCCGCGCCAATCTAACGCCGTTGTTGCTTTCCGGCACCCAGCCGGGCGGCCAACTCACCACCACCACCGAGGTGGAGAATTTTCCGGGCTATCCGGAAGGGATCATGGGGCCGGAGCTGATGATGAAAATGCAGGCGCAGGCCGAGAAATTCGGAGCTCGGGTCGCTTGGGCGAGTGTCGAGTCGATCGAACGCCGCGACGACGGGACCTTTTTCTTGAAGGCCGGATCGGAATCGTTCGAAGCGAAGACCGTGATCATCGCCACCGGCGCCGCGCCGCGCCACCTTGGGATCGAGGGCGAGCAGAAATTGATCGGCCGGGGCCTGACCTCTTGCGCGACTTGCGACGGAGCGTTCTACCGTGACGTTCCGGTCTGCGTGATCGGCGGTGGCGACAGCGCTTGCGAAGAGGCGACTTTCCTCACCCGCTTCGCCAGCAAGGTCTATCTGATTCATCGTCGCGACGAGCTTCGCGCTTCGAAGATCATGGCCGACCGCGCCCTGGCCAATCCCAAGATCGAGCCGATCTGGAACTCGACCGTCAGTGAGTATCTCACCGATGAAAAAGGCGAGATGCGTGCGGTCATGCTCAAGAATCTCATCAACGGCGAGGAGAAAGAGCTGGAAGTCGCCTGCGTGTTCGTGGCGATCGGCCACGTGCCCAACAGCGCCTTCATCGGTGGCCTCGTGGACATGGACGAGAACGGCTACATCCTCCAGAATCCCGGCCGGACGGCGACCAAAACTCCCGGCCTTTTCGCCGCTGGCGATGTAGCGGACCACTATTATCGCCAAGCCATCACTGCTGCCGGCCAAGGCTGTGCCGCGGCGCTGGAAGCCGAGCGCTACCTCACCGATCTTGATTAATCCCATGAAACGCATCCAATTCCTCGGACTCATGCTATTGGCAAGTCTGTCACCATTCGCTACAGCTGCAGAAAAAGCACCCCAGTGCTTCGAGCTGCGCACCTACTACGCTGCGGAGGGAAAACTGGACGCGCTCAACACCCGTTTCCGGGATAACACCACTGCGCTATTCACTCGTCACGGGATGACGAATGTCGGCTACTGGATGCCACTGGAGAATCCTCAACGAAAGCTCGTCTATCTGTTGTCCTATCCGGACTTGGCAGCGCGGCAAAGCTCTTGGAAGGCATTCCAAGCCGACCCGGAGTGGACAGCCGCCAAGACCGCTTCCGAGGTTTCCGGCAAGCTCGTCGATAAAGTGGAAAGTCTCTTCCTCACGCTCACCGACTTTTCGCCCGCGATGAAAGTGGACCCGACCGGTGCCCCGCACATTTTCGAGATGCGGACCTACCGCGCGACTCAGGGCAATCTACCGCGCCTGCTGGATCGTTTCCGGCAGCATACCGTGGGGCTTTTCTCCAAGCACGGGATGGAACATTTCGGTTACTTCACTCCCTCCGCCGGACTGCCGGGTGCTGACGACACGTTGATTTATTTCATCTATCATGCATCAACCGAAGCCCGCAGCGCTTCGTTCGCCGCGTTTGCGGCTGATCCGGATTGGATCAAGGTGAAATCCGACTCAGAAACCGCCGCTGGCAGTCCGCTTACGATTCCCAACGGGGTGAAATCCGAACTGCTCAAGGCGACGGATTTCTCGCCGGTCAAGTGATGCGAGCCGGGAGCGTCCGCAAGGGCCGGTAGATTTCTTCGAATTTTTACTGACACTTAAGAAAAGTTAATTTAACCAGCTCCCATGCTCAAGTGTGTTTATTGCGTGCGCCGTAATCCGTCATTCACCATCGAAGAGTTTTACGATTATTGGCTGAACAATCACGGCCCTCTTGTGCGCAAGCATGCGCCGACCCTCGGAATGAAGCGTTACGTTCAAAGCCACACCATCCAGAATCCGATGCTCAACGCCGCTGCCCAGCAACCGCGGGGGATCACGGACATGTATGACGGAATCACCGAGGTCTGGTGGGACAGTCCCGAGTCGCTCGCAGCGTCGCTGCAAACCCCTGAAGGTCAGGAGGCGAACCGGATTCTATCCGAGGACGAGGCCCGCTTCGTGGATTGCCCGAACTCGGCGATCTTCTTCAGCATCGAACACACGATCTTCGAGTTTTAACTCAATTTCCCGTCATGAAACGCAAAGCCATCCTCGTCTTTTCAGCAACCGCCCTATCCGTCGTTCCGGCCTTCTCGAACGGATTCTACGTTCCGGTGCAGGCTCCGGAAGCGACCGCCCGAGGTAACGCCTGGCTTGCGACTGCGGACAGCGCTGCCGCAGTTTATTACAATGCAGCCGGCCTTACGCAGATTGATTCGCCCGAAGTCGTCGTCGGTGGCTATGCCATCATGCTCGGATTGGAAGCGGATTTGGATTCCGGAGTGAATGAGGAGGCCGACAATGACTGGGGATTGCTGCCCCAGATTTATGCGGCGATGCCGATCAATGACAAACTGGTCGCCGGATTCGGCATCAACACGCCGTTCGGCCTGGCCACGGATTGGGGCAATGACTCGCAATTCCGCCTGTTGGCCACGGAAACCGAACTGACTTACGTGACCGGTTGGCTGGTGCTTGGTTATGAAATCACCGACACTCTGTCCGTGGGCGGTGGATTTGGGGTTCACTACGCGGATTTGAGCATGGGCCGCTACGCCACTGTGGCTCCCGGATTTGATCTACCCAGTGAATTCACGGGTGACGACGAAGGGCTTTCTTGGACCTTGTCCACCCGCTGGCAACCCACCGAGCAGCACGCGTTCGGTCTGGTTTACCGCAGCAAGACCGACTTCACGCTGGATGGGGATTTTAAAATTTCCGGCGTGCTCAATGAGCGGGCGAGTATCGATTTCATGACTCCATCGACCCTCGCCGGGGGGTATTCTTACACCCCATGCAAGGAATGGAACTTCGAAGTGAACATTGAGTGGGTGAACTGGGACGAGTTCAACACCCTCAATCTCAACGGTTCCACCGTCAATCAGGCAATCCCTTTCAATTGGGAGTCCAACTTCGTTTACTCCGCCGGAGCCACCCGGTATTTCGACAACGGTTGGAACGTCAGCGCGGGCTACAATTTCATCGAGAACAGCATCCCCGACTCGAACTTCAGTCCTGGCGTCGCTGATGCGAACCGACATTGGCTCAATATTGGTGTGGGTCGCCAGTATGAATCGTTCAAATGGAACTTCGCCTACCAGTTTGCCTTCTCCGATAACGAAGTCTCGGGTTCGCCCGGTGGCTTGGCCGATGGGACATTCAAGTCCAGGTTCCACGGCATCATGCTGAACTGCGGCTATCAATTCTAAGCCGCCCACGCCGGGAGCGCGGGATCCAATTCCGCGCGATCCGCCTTTACCCGGCAGCGTTCAAAATGTGGGAGTGTTCCTTGCGTTGAAAGTCGGTTGGCTTCACTCCGTGGAACAATTGGAAATCCCTTGAAAACATCTTCGCTGTGGTGAAGCCAAGATCGATGGCCACCTCCTTGATGGGTGAGCCCTCTCGCAGCAGTGACCGTGCGGCCACCATTCGCTCCTGACGCAGCCAGTCTTTGGGCGAGATGCCGATACCATCCTCGAACACCCGGCGCAGGTGGCGCTCGGAAACGCCGATCCGGTCGCAGAGATTGGACAATTGGTATTCACCTTCGCGGGCGATTTGTCCAAGCGACAAGGGAAGCGGCTCCCGGGCCAGGAGCACCAGGAATCTTCCGTCTTTTTGTATGATTTCTACGTCGCGGCGTTTCACGGTCGTGTTGGGAGGGAGGTGAGGCCAAGATTGAACATAAAACATTCCGGATTGTCAATTCTTTAAAAATAACTAGCGGACCTATGACAACTTTTTGGGAATAGAGGGGAATCTCAAACCGCTGGATCCTCGGATGATCTGGAAATTTGTCAAATCATCTCCTTGTTTCCGCTGGACTGTGGGTCGGCAGGTGATGCCAGATGGCAGCTTGAGAACCACGACGATTGGCAATTCCAAGGGGTGAATGGACTCCGTCGAATTCGCGCTTCGAGTGGATGGACTGGATCGCAAGGGGCTCGAACCGTATCGGGCGACTCGCGGACTCAGCGTTGTAAAGCTCCTCCAGCTCGCCGGTCAGGTTGCCGATCGACCTGCTGTCGGCGACGGACTGGTGAATCGTGATCTGGAGAATATGCCTGTTCCGGGTGGTTAGAACGAGGTTGGCGCGGAACAACGGGGCCCTTGATAGATCGAAAGGCGTGCGCGCCTCGTGCGAGCCAAGCCGGTCGAGTTCGGCGGCCTGGGCGTTGCCGGATAGTTTGGATAGGTCCCTGCAAAGCAGCGGGAAGGCGATTTCAGGTGCGACCACCTGCCGCAGTTCTCCGTCTTCCGTGATGAAGCGGGTCCTCAACGCCTCGTGGCGGGCCGCCATGGCGTGGAGAGCGGATTTCAAAAGTCCGCGGTCCAGTTCGCCTTCGAGTTGAAAGCGGACGGATACGTTGAACGCCGGTTTGCCGGGAAACGGCGCTTCCGACGCGGCGGGATCGGGAATCCGGACGGTGTTCGTGAGCGATGCTGCTGTCGGCGGTCGCTGAACTTCCGCCGGTTGAATCAGCTCGCCGGAACCGTCAGTCGATTGGTCTGGCCGTTCTAACGAATAGATGGGCAGCTGGAGGCGGGCACGCTGCACGCCGTTGAAGAACGCGGGCCAATCCGGAATCACGCCGGATTTCCACAGCTCGCCCAATGCGGCTAGAAGGCCGGTCAAGCCGGAGGTGGAGGTTGCAATCGCCGGCAGGACCGGCGTGGTGCCGCGGCCGGGGTGCTGGCGGGCAAAGGGTGCGAGCGCCTGACCGCTGCCGATCTCCAGCAGCACCATACCGTTTTCCGTGAAGGCGGTGGCGAGCGCTTCCGTGAACCGGACGGGATGCCGGAGTTGACGGGCCCAGTGGCCGGGATCGGCGAGGGTCGCTGCATCGACAGCCACGCCGGTGCAGGTGGAAATCCAGGGGATGCCAGGCGGGTTGAACGGGATCATCGCGGCATCACCGGTGAAGATGGGCAAGATGGGTTCCATCACCCCGGAATGAAGCGCGTGGGAGACTTTCATCAGGCTGCAACCGGTTTTTCGAGCCTCAAGGTCCTGTTGAAATGCGCTGATGGCCTCGTGCGATCCGGAAAGCGTGCAGTCCCGAGGGCTGTTGATGGCGGCGAGGTCGATCCCGTTAGGAAGAGTTAGCTGGTCTGCTCCGGCGCGCACCGCCAACATGGTTCCGGCCGGGAGTTGCTGCAGCAGGCGGGTGCGGTTGACGAGCAGGTGAAGCGCGTGTTCCAGTTTGAAGGATCCGGCGAGGACGGCGGCTACATATTCGCCGGTGCCATGACCGATGAGCAGCGACGGTTGGATGCCCCACGACATCCACAGTTTGGCAAGCGCATAGGCGGCCACGAATCCGCACGGCTGGGTCAGCGGGGGCCGGAGGATGTCAGGAGCAGATGGATAGAGCGTGGATCTAACATCCTGACGGAGCAGCGGCAGAAGCAGGGTGGCGCACTCGTCCACGGCGGCGCGGAACTGCGGCTCGGTGTCGTAAAGCTCGCGACCCATGATCTCGGCTGAAGAGCCTTCGCCCGGAATCAGAAAGGCAACCTGCGGTGCGGTGGCTGGGGCGTCGGCGGTCTTCCCGGGTTGACGGAGTCTGGCGATAGCCCCGGCGTTATCCGCGGCCACGATGACGCGGCGGAGCGGGAAAGCGCGGGGACCGGTGGCGAGCGTGTGGGCTACGTCCGCCAGATCGAGAGATTCGCGTTCGAGGTGATCGGCTAGGCGCAGCGCCATTGCGTCCAGCGCGGTTTCGGACCTCGCGGAAAGCACGAGCAATTCCTGCCTGAGTCCAGTCTTGGTGGCGTTGGTGGGGGCATCTTCGGTCATCGGCTGGCTGCTAGGCGGAATCTGGAGGAGCCGGCTGGTGCTCGGCTGATGCGGGGGCGGGCGGGATTTGTAGCAGCGATCACGCCGGTTGGGGAAAGAAATTCAGCGACAGCACGGGCGCTGGGGAGGTCGAAAAGCTCGGTGATCGGGAAGATCCGTCCGGTCATTTCCATCAGCCGGACGTGGATGATCGCAACGTGGATGGCGTTTCCGCCGAGATCGAAGAAATTCGCGGTGGGGTCGGTGACCGGGCGATCCAGGATTTCGGACCAGAGGGCGAGGATCCTCGATTCCATCTCCGTGGCGGACTCCAGCGCAGCGGATTCCGCAAGAGCGATGCGGTCCACCTTGCCAGCGGGCGTGAGCGGGAAAGTTTCCACGAAACGGAAATTGCCGGGGACCATGTGGGCGGGCAAGCGGCTTGCCAGATAGGCGCGCAGCGCTTGGATTTTCACACTGCCCTGGATGTGGGCGGTCAGGCGGTTGTCGCGGGCAGTCACGATCGCCTGATGCACGTTGTCGTGCTCGGTCATGACAATTTCGATTTCATCGAGCTCGACGCGGCAGCCGTCCACCATCACCTGGGGACAGGCGCGGCCACGGATTTCGAGTCCTCCGGGCGGATTGCCGGCGCGGTAGATAGAACCAGGCAGGGCTTCGTCGGTTAGATCGGCAGGGGATTCAGCTGGATTGTTGGCCCGGACATGAGGGATCACCCGGCCTAGCGGGACGAAGGGGAACTCATCGAGATTCCCGCGATGCAGGCGATGGTAAGCGCAAATGTCCGTGCATTCGGCGGGGCCGTAGGTGTTGACCACTTCCGCGTGGCAGGCCGGATGCTCAAGCCAGGGGCGGAGTCGGTTGATGGATATCGATTCCCCTCCCAGCACGGCGAAACGCAGAGAGGAAAGTGCCGAGTAGTCATCCATCGCCGCTCCGTCGATGAGCGGATAAAATGCACTGGGCGTGCAATTGATGAGGGTCACTCCGTGGTCCCGGATCAGCCCGCTGATGCGGGAAATGTCGAAGGACTGGCAATCGTCGAGAATCAATGTGCCGCCGGTGATGAGCGGAGCGAAAAAGTTTTTCTGCGTGAGATCGAAGCTTGGCGAACTGATAATCAGAGTCCGGTCGCCCGGGCCGAGACTCAGCTCGATGGAATACCAATGGAGCAGATTCCCGAACCCCCGGTGATAGACCGAAGCCGTTAGTGGCTGGCCGGTGCAGCCCGGAGTGAAAATGGCATACATCGGATCTTCGTTGCCCGGGGATTGGAGAGGTGCTTCGATGGATCCGGCGGCCACGGCGCAATCGTCCATGCAGATCGTCCGGATTTCGTGGAACCGGTCGGCCATTTTGCTGTTGGTGATCACGTATTCCAACTTGGCGGAAGCGATCATCTGGCCGATCCGTTCGGCCGGGTAGCCGGGATCGAGCGGCACGTAGGCGGCTCCCGATTTCAGGATTCCCAGCAGTGCGACCGGCAGATCCAGCGAACGGTGCAGACCGAGACCGACGAACTGCCCGCGACCGATGCCGAGCGAAGTGAGGTGGTTGGCGATTTGGTTCGAGCGCGAGTCCAGATCGCCATACGACAGGCAAGATTCGCCGCTGATCAGTGCGGTCCTTCCCGGGTGATGGCGGGCCTGTTGCTCGAATCTGTCCGTCCAACGGTCAGATGAAGGACCGGGGCATGAGAAAGCGAAAGGAGAAATCAAATCGGTGGGGGGGGACATATCGGGGGAGCAGAAATGATTGCCGGACCATCGGAAACGTGTGGCGAGGAAGGGGACTTCCATGAACCAATGTCGGATGATGATCCGGTGCGATTGAATCGCAGCCACATGGCTAACATAAAGTTGCCTTCTTTGAATTACGCGATCACGTATAGCCTGCAAAGTTGGAAAGTCCTGCTGGGTGTTAACAACGGTCGTTCGGACGATTTCACTCGCAGGGCGGAGGCTGTGGACCCGGCTGAGATGATCGGAACACGACCCGGAGATTCAACCTGAAATGCATTCACTCGCATGGAGTTGGTCCGGAGTTGAATCCCGGCTCTGGCGGCTTAGCCTGTGTGGACCATGTTCAACGGCATCAAAGACAGTCTGACTTCCTCCGCGGCGAAATCGTTGCTGGCCTCGCGGGTTGACCGTTACGGGAAACTCACGGAGTTGCGGATCCGCAGCCGCGAAAAAATGATCTCCGCGGAGTTGGTGTTGGAAGGAGAGGAAATGCCGGTGGTGATCCAAGTCGAGCGTTATCGGATCACCGGAACTACCGGCGAGCACGCGGTTGTGGTGGAAAGGATTTCCGCATCCCGGCCGTGGCTGCAAAATCTGTTGGAGGATCTGCTGGTGGACAAGCCTTTGCCGGTGCCACCGCTGGTCCTGCTGGCGTTGGGCAAGCCGGAGGAATGAGTGCTTTTCTCAGGCCGCGCTGGCGGGGGCTTGGATGAGCAGGCAGTCTTCGAGAAAAGGCTGGAGAGTGTGGAGAAGCTCGGAGCCTTGCTGTTGGAATTGCTCGTGGAAGCGGTCTTCGATCCGGTTCAGCGCGAATTCGAGATCGGCGATGACGAGATCGCTGGGCTGGCCGCGGACGACGGCCATCAAGGTGACGAAGCGACCGTTGCGGGCGATGACGTTGCGCTGGTCCGGGAGTTCGAAGAAGTCGCGGAGTTTGCCGGCTTCATCGCGAAGCTGCATGGCGAGGCGCTGTACGGAACTTTCGACGCGGCGGGGTGAAGCATGACGGGCGGGATCGCAACTGGCGTAGGAAACGAGTGCGAGGGACTTGGCATCGACGAGAAAGACTTCACCGACTTGAAAGCGGTGGGTTTTTTCGAAAATGATGTCCTCGTAAGTGCGGCTGGTGAACAAGGCCTGAAGGTGCCAGATTAACCGGTCCAAGGTGCCCGGCGCGTGGAACGGGCGCGATCCGGGGGTGGATTCCGCGAGGGCCCGGCGGATGGTGGCGCGGAGCATCGGCTCCAGATAGGTGTCGATCTGGTTTTCCTTGGGGAACATGGCATTTTGGATGGCGAGCTCGATCATTGGGCCGAAGGCTTCAAGCAGGTCGGCATCGGTGAATTCGGGCAACTGGGACTGGACGACTTCGTCCGGGACGAAAGTTTGTTGAGCGGGACTGGAACAGGGGGGAGACCCACTGTCGGGAGCGTTGGCGAGGACGGGAAGTTGCCATGCAGGCTGGAATCCAGGCGTGGCATGGGTGGCCTCGCGCGGACAGGGAGGCAATGACGGGGCATGGGGAAGGTCAGCTGTTTGATCGCCGGAAGAAGGTGACGGTATGGCGCTCAACGCGGGGGATTTGAACCGGTTGGAGTCAAGGCCCGCTGACGGGAGGGGAAGGGGAGTGAGGACATCGGAAATCATCGGGAGGCGGAGCCAGGGTTGAAGGAGATGGCGGAAACGCTTTCGGCAAAGGCCCGGGCGGCGAGGGCGATCCGGTTGAAACGGTCTTCTATGGAGTCACGATCCAGCGTCCGGCTTTCGAGTCGGGTGAACTTGGACTCGGTGGTTTCGCGAAGCTTGGCGACTTCATTGCGAAGATCGCTGGTGAGTCGCTGATCGCGGTCGCGTAGATGGACTTGAAGGGAGCTCTGCCAGTCGGTGAGCCAGCTGCCGAGCTTGCGCTCAAGTTGATGGTTGGCAGGTGGCGCGGCTTCGCGCGATTTCATGGCGGCGACGCTCTGGATTTGGGCAGCCAGCCGCTGGGTCTCCTGCTGGTGCTGGGAAAACCGCAGTTCGATCTGATCCCGATTGGATTCGACGAGGCGATGGACGTTCTCTTTGAGCGCCGCGAGAGAGGCTTCGTTGGCATGATACCGTTCGTCCATGGGGGTAGGGGCCGCCGGGGTGGGGGACAGACTGGTTTCGAGAAGGGCGATCCGATGCTCCAACCGTTCGAGATGGCGGCCGACGAGGATTTCGCGGATGCGCTCGACCGTTTGGGACGGATTGAGGGGTGCAGGATCGGGGGACATGAATGCTCGGCCGGGGGGGAGTAGCAGATCCGGGGGGATCTGAAGCACGGTTGAGTGAAAGCGACGTGAGATTAAGGAATCTTTGCGGTTTGTAAATAAGTTCCATGATATTTCGTCGCCGTGGATCATTGGCGGAAGCCGAGGAATTTTTTTAAAAATGAGGAGGGAAAACCCTGGGTGAAAAACTCGAATCGGTGAAAGACAGCGCGTTGGGAATGAGGTAGAAAGTTGCCAATGTCCGAGGGCAACGAGGAAAAAGTGGATGAACGGGACGCGGTTTTGGTGCAAGGCTACGCCAAGACCCGGAAAAGTTTGATCGCGAGATTGGACAACTGGGAGGACCAGCGGACGTGGGATGAGTTCTATCAGACCTACTGGCGGCTGATCTACTCGGTGGCGGTGAAAGCTGGCCTGCGGCAGGACGAGGCGTTCGACTGCGTGCAGGAGACGATTTTGTCGATTGCCAAGCAGAGCAAAAAGAAGCTCTACGACCCGGAGCAGGGTTCGTTCAAAACCTGGCTGATGAACATGACCCGTTGGCGGATCAACGACCAGTTCCGCAAGCGCAAGAAGGACACGGCAATGATCACCGGCGAGTGGGAGAACGACCGCAAAACGGCGGTGATCGATCGGGTGGAGGACCCGAATGGCGACGTTTTGTCGCGGCTGTGGAATGTCGAATGGAAGAAGAATGTGGCGGATGCCGCACTGTCCCGGGTGAAGGCGCAGGTCTCACCCAAGCAGTATCAGATTTTTGACTGTTATGTGATCAAGCAGTGGGACGCGAAGCGGGTGCAGGATCAGCTCAACGTGAGTATGGCCCAGGTTTATTTGGCGAAGCACCGCGTGGGTGCCGTGCTCAAGCGCGAACTCGCCAAACTCGAAGACGAAGAAGATGGCGATTAAGGTCCGGCCGAATCCAGCGATTCCCGATCACGAGGTTCTGCGCAAGATCGGTGGCGGAGCTTATGGAGAGGTTTGGCTGGCGCGAGGGGTAACCGGCGCGCTGCGGGCGGTGAAAGTCGTGTGGCGCGAGGATTTCGAGGACGCGCGGACCTTCGAGCGGGAGTTCGAGGGAATTTTGAAATTCGAGCCGATGTCGCGGGATCACCCGGCGTTGATGAATATCCTCCACGTCGGGCGGAGTCCGGACGGGGTTTCGTTTTACTACTACGTGATGGAACTCGGCGACGATGTGAGGGCGGGCCAGGACATCAACCCGATCGAATACGAGCCACGCACGCTGCGGGCGGACAACCACCAGGGCCCTGGCACGCAGTGGGATACCAACGTCTGCATCGACGTCGGTTTGCGGCTCGCCGAGGCGCTGGATCACCTGCACGAAAGGGGCCTGGCGCACCGCGATGTGAAGCCGTCCAACGTGATTTTCGTCAACGGTCGGGCGAAACTCGCAGACATCGGTCTGGTCGCTGCCCGCGGCCAGCGGACCTTTGTCGGCACCGAGGGATTTGTCCCGCCGGAGGGACCGGGCTCGGCGCAGGCGGACGTTTATAGCCTCGGAAAAGTCCTGTATGAGATCGCCACCGGCAAGGACCGGATGTCGTTTCCCGAGCTGCCCGACGTGATGCCCGAGGGGGCGGATCGGAAGCGTTGGCTGGAGTTGAACCGGATCATTTGCGATATTTGCGAGCCGCGGATTTCCAAACGCAAGATCTCCACCGCCGCCGATCTCGCGGACGCCCTTCGCTGTCTTCAGCGCGGGAAACGCCACCGGCGCAGCGGTAGCTCGGTGTGGATCACCTCACTGATTCTGGCAGGGTTCGCCAGCTGGGCCAGTTGGCAAATGCTGAAGGACAGCGACTGGGTTCAGGCATGGAACCGGGTTCCGGCCGGACCCGAACCGGTGAAAATGGGCACGGTGAAAATCACGAGCATTCCCGATGGAGCTGAGGTGTTGGATTCCACTGGTAATCCCATGGGCTTCACCACCCCTTGGATCATTACAGTGCCGGTGGGCGACGAGGTAATCCTGTCGATTCAAATGTCCGGCTACAGCTTGAAAGAAATCCGGGAAACCGTGCCGCCTTCCGCCGTGAACGAACCGCTGGTCGTCGGCGGAGTCCTCCAGGTTTACTCGCCGCCGCGGCCAGGGGAGCCGTGGGCGGATCATTTCGGGAATCCCTATCAGCCCGTGGGACAGGAGCACCACAGTTCCGGATTTGTGGAAAGACGGGTCTGGGAACAGTTCGCCCGTGCGACGGCCCGCAAGGCGGACGCCGCCGAGTTCCTCAAATATTCTCAAAATGGTAAACCTGTGGAAGTGGTGCTCGCCTCGTCCAGCGAGTCCCGCGCGTTCTGCGACTGGTTCCGCGAGGGCGGGGTCAAGGCGGGATACCTGACCCCCGACCACGAAGTCGTCGCGCTCCAGGAAAGCTCATTCGAGAATCCCGGTCTCAGCGAACGCGCCCGCCGCGACGGCTTGAAACCCTTCCGCCTGCTCGTCCGTCAGATCGCCTACGGGGAAATCACCGTCACGACTAATCCTCCGGGAGTGGAGGTTTACATGAACGCCTTGGGCGATTCCGACCGCCCCTCGGTAGGATCCACCAACCAGCCGCTGGCGATCAAAGTGAAACCGGGCGACTGGCAACTCTACCTGGTCAAGGAGGGCTACAAGCCGCTGCTGATCAATATCAAGGTGGGTGAAGGAGAAAGAATTCCAAAGGAGTTCACTCTCGATCAGAGCCTCGGAGTGGTTTTCGAAAAACCCTGGGAAAACGGCATCGGAATGCGCTTCGCCCCGCTCGGGAAGGATCTGATGGTTTCGATCTGGGAGACCCGGGTCAGGGACTTCCAGCGTTTTGTGAAGGAGTCCCAGAAATTGCCCAAGGAATTGCGCCAAACCGCGCCGCCTCCGCCCGACTTCCCCCAGACGCCTGATCATCCGGTGGTCAATGTTTCCCGCGAGGATGCCAAGGCGTTCTGTGCATGGCTAACCGATTTCGAGCGCAAGAGCGAGCGGATCGCCGAGACCCATGTCTATCGGTTGCCGACCGATCTGGAGTGGAGCATGATGGTCGGCCTGCAGGAAGAAGAGGGGATCAGTCCGGGCTGGCGGGACGCCCGCAAGCAGACGGTCTATCCGTGGGGCACAGCCTGGCCGCCCGATAGGGTTGTCGGCAACTTCGCCGACCTAACCGCCGCCGGCACGCCCGGCGTGTCGATCGAGCGGACGATTCCCAACTACGATGACCGCTTCGCCCACACCGCTCCCGTCGGATCGTTCCCTGCGAATTCCACCGGTCTCTTCGACCTCAGCGGAAATGTCCAGGAATGGGTGGAGGATGAATACTCCAGCAGACTCGCCAAGAACCAGCTTGGCGTCCTCCGCGGCGGCGGTTGGAACAATTTCCAGTCCGAAAATCTCTACTCCGGCTCCAGAAATGCCGTGCCTCCCGCCTTCCGCGACATCATTTATGGATTCCGCGTGGTTCTCGCGAAGGACTGATTCCCGATCTTCTATCTCCTAACACCATGGTTGAAATCAAACTCTCCTACGAAGGCGACCTGCATTGCAGCGCCGTCCACACCCCGTCCGGCAACACCCTCGTCACCGACGCCCCGCTCGACAACAACGGCCGCGGCCAGGCGTTTTCGCCCACCGATCTGCTAGCCACCGCCCTCGGTTCGTGCATGGCCACCGTCATCGGCATCCTCGCCAAGCGCAAGGAAATCGCCGTGGAAGGCATGGCCGTCACCGTCCGGAAATTCATGTCCGACGACCAGCCACGCCGGGTCAGGCGCCTCGAACTCGACCTGCAGATGCCGCTGCCCGCATCGCACCCGGACCGCAAGCTGTTGGAAAGCGCCGCCCGCGGCTGCCCGGTCCACCACAGCATCCACCCGGACATCGAGGTGGTGATGAACTGGCTTTGGCAGGAAGGGTGAAGCCCAAGGAGCGGCGATGCATGATCGCCGATGTCCATGGGATGTCACGGGCAGAGCAGCTCGTGCCTAACACCGTCGATGATCCGCGCCGGCAGTCTGGTTTTCTGCAATCGTTATATCATCCTCTGCATCACCTGCGAGTTTCTCGATGTAACCGGCGGAGGCGGAAACCGGACATGCCTTCCCGCTCCGATTGAAAACGCCGCCCGATCCGCAAGATCGCGGACTACTCCAATCTGGTTAATCCTCAAAATCTATCAAAAAGGAATGATTGACGCCGGGGCCGGAATCTATCAGCAGGTGAGGCGCTGTGCATCCCCGACCGAAAATTCAAATCGTGACTTTGGCATCCGGCATCGGCTGGCCGCAGGGTTATTGCGCGGTCCGGGGAGATTTGGGATGCCTTGCTCAGCATGCCAAGGCCGTTGGCTACCGGGCCGATGGACTTGCGGACCGGCTGGGTGTCGCACCGCGTGTGTTACGGCGGGCATTTCGGGACGCTTTCGGCATCGCTCTCAAGAACTGGCTGGTGCAAGTCAGGTCGGTTGAGGTGCGGCACCGCTTGCGCGGGTGGGAGAGTATTAAGGAGATCTCCGAGTCGGTCGGCTTTTCCCACGCCAAGGAACTGTCCCGGGAATTCCACAAAATCTATCGGGTTTCGCCCAGGACCTACCGGCTCCGTGAACAGCGTGCGAGTCAGGGAGCAAATTAGCCCGGAGTGGGGCACGCTCTGCTGCCGCCAGCGGCGGATGGAAGCTCTGCTCCATGTGGCGCGGAGCTCTTCGCATGTAGTCTAACCCTTTAGAGTGTCTTCGGAGCGGCAATGAAGACACCCGTAAAGGTTAAACTACGTGCAATAGCCTCCACGGGCGCGATCAGAGCATCGCGCACTCCGGCATCTGCCGCTTTTCGTTAGTTAATTGCATCGACACACAGAAGGCTTCCTGCGCTCATGCAGAAGTGATGAAGGGAAAGAGACATGATTTCGTTTGCGGGCCGTTGCTAACAAACGGGCGGTTCTCACAACCGGCTTCCAAGCTCGCCGCGTTGTTCCTCGCATCCGTCGCGAGCGCCCATGCCGGTCCCGCATGGGAAAGGCCATCCCTGTTTCTCGGCTCGCTCGATGTGGACGGCGGCCTGCGGCAGCGCTTCGAGCTGGGCGTGTTGTCCGGCTCTCCCGAGTTTTCCTTCCCGGTCTATTTGGAGCACGGCATCCGTGCGGAAGATCCGGTCACCGAGTACAAGATTCCCCAGCTCGAAACCTACGTCGCTCCCGAGGGCCGCGACCAGATCCTTTGGTTGGAACCAGGTGGAATCCGGCACCTTTTCAAAACCACGGAGATCTTCGCGAAGGCACCGGAAAAGCAGAAGGACCCCTGGGTGGCGATCAAAGCGGAGGCCGGAAACCATGAATTCAGATCGGACGACGGCTGGGTCTATCGTTACGAGTCTGGCAGCATCGCCTCCCTGACCGCGCCCACCGGGCGCAAGCTGCGCTTCCAGACCGAAGGCCTGCGCATCCGTCGGATCTATCAGGACGTCGGCGGCAAGGAAATCAATCTGCTGGAATCGAAGGACAACGACCTCGGCCAACCCGAAAGCCTCCAGATCGGCCCGAATACCCACGTCTTCCACTACTCCGGGGATTCCGGGCAACTCAGCTCCTGGCATTCGCCACAGATGGGCCGGAGTTCCGTCACGTTCTCCTACTCGCCGAAGGGACTGGTCGAAACCGTGACCCTCCCTGGCGACCAGAAACTCACCTACACTTGGGGTGATCGCGACGGTGCTTGGCAAAAAGATTCCGGCTTCGAACTTCCTTCCAAGGACAACGCGGCTTTCCTCATCGCGGATTCCGATTTCAAGTTCCAATACGGAATCACCAAGTCCGGCATCAATCTGATGCGGTCCAACAAACTCGGCATCCGCGAGGGATTTGCGTTCAATCCACGCACCCAGCAGCTCGTCCGCAAGAACCGCGACGGCGGCGAAACCACCGAGTTCTTCGGCGTCCGCAGTACTTCGGAAAACCGCCTCGAAAGCGCCCGGGATGCCCGCGGTCGGGAGACGGTGAAGATGACCTATGACGAAAAAGGCCGAGTGAAAACCAAGCAAGAACCCGGCACGGCGGAAATCCGTTTCGAATACGACACTCTCGACCGCATCACCAAAATCTTCCGCCTCGAAGATTTGCAGACCAGCTACGAATACCTCGGCGACTTGGGCAAGCCGGTGAAGATGACCAACGCCTTCGGCGACACCATCGAGATCGGCTACAACGCGGCCGGTCAGGTCGAGCGCTACAAGAACCTCGAAGGCGCGGTTTACGAATACAGCTATGACGATCTCGGCCAGCTCACCGAGGAACGCCATCCGCTTGGCTACAAGAAAACCATCGAGCGCGATTCCTTCGGGCGCATAACCCGGGTCAAGGAAATCGATGGCAAGGAAACCACCTACGGCTACACCGGCGAGAACCGCCTGGCCTCGATCAGCGGCAACGGCAGCACCTGGACTTATGAATACGATCCCGACGGCCAGCAAACCCACCTGCTCAAGGACGGAGCCACCTGGCAGAAAACCGAGCGCGAGAAAATCGCCGCGACCGGCGGGAAAGTTCTCAAGCAAACCGACTCGAAAGGCGACGAAACCGTCATCCAGTTCGACAAGGCAGGGAACCTGGTCAAGCAGGTCGATGCCCTCGGTCAGAAGACCACCTACAAGCACGACGCCCTCGGTCAGCTCACCGGCTGGGAAGATGAACGCGGAGCCGCAGCCGATCTGGAGCGGGACGCGCTGGGTCGTGTCGCCGGGGTCGATACCGGGGAAAACGCCAAGCTGGAAATGGCCTATGACCTGACCGGCCGCATCCGCAAGCGCAACAACGGCGAGCAGGACATCCAATATCGCTACGACAAGGAGGGCCGTCTCACCCAGATCGACTACGGCAAGGGTCAGACCATCGACTATACCTACGACAAATACGGGCGCATCGACACCGCCCTCACCGGCCAAGGCGTCAAGACCACCTACACCTGGGACGCCCTCGACCGCAAAACCAGCGAGCGAAACGACATCCCCGGCGGCGGCTACACCCTCCTCAAATGGACCTACACCCCCTCCAGCCTGAAAAAGTCAGTAGCCGTATGGAGAGGCGACACTCCTGTCGCCTCAAAATCTTCCTCTTCATCCACCACCCACAATCCCCAATCCCCGATCTCTTCATCTTCCCCCACCCACCTCCAAACCACCAGCTACGACTACGACCTCCTCAACCGCTACACCCAGATCTCCGTCAACGACGTCCCAAAGATCTGGTATGACTACGACCAAACCACCCTCCACCTAACCCAGAAGCGATTTTGGAACGGCTGGCTCGTCCGCTATGAAACCCACCCCGACGGCCACCCGAAGTCCATCGTCGCCACCGACGACCAGGGCAAGACCATCACCGACTGCCACTACGTCTGGGGTCCGGACGGCAAGCTCGACCAGCGCATTCTCAACGGCATCCACCACCAATACCGCTACGACCCCCTCGGCCGCCTCACCGAAGTCAACAAAACCGATGCCGCGAAGAATTAAGATGAACCGTAAAGCCGCAAAGGCCGCGAAGGAACGCAAAGTAAATAGACGGACCGCGAAACTTCATTCCGGCCGAATTCCCAATAACTTTTAACCCATAACCAGCAAATCTCTTCCTCTGCGCCCCTTCGCGTCCTCCGCGCCTTTGCGGTAAACTCTTCCCCCCCTCTCGAAGTTCTAAACCGGCAGAACACGAAAAAACAAATAGTGAATCCATGAACACAAAAACAAAACACTGGGCCAGCATCACCGCCGGCATCCTCAGCCTCGCAGGATACGCCTCCGCCGCCAACCTCGGCAGTGAGAAATACACTTACGATGCCTCCGGGAACATCATCGAGAAATCAATCGATGGGAAAGTGACAAAAATGTCGTATGACGGATCAAATCGAGTAACTGCCAAACAATCAAACGGTCAAAGTATGGAGACGATCTCCTATGATGGAGCCGGACGCCCCGTCTCCTTCAAAAACGAAGAAATCCTATCACTCCGCAGCGTGAGATACGGCTATGATGACAAGGTTATTGAGGCCAGGGGTTCAGTTGCCGAATCAGAGTTTTACTATAACGCTGAGGGTGTGTTGGTTGGAAATCGGACCGCTGGCGTTGCCTCCACCTATGCCTGGGATGGTAACGTCCTTGCCGCCGAAAATAGCGAAGCATTTGTCAACGAAGCGCATATTTCTGGAGGAGTGCCCGTAATTTCCTCTGGAACGGACGTTATGGTTTCTGACTACCTAGGCAACACGTTGATTTCGGGAGAAAAGGAATTCGACGGAACAGCATTCGGTGAAGGCCTTGAGGCAGCAAGATTCACAGGTAAGCCGTTTGTCAAAGACCTGGGTGCGTTCTTCTTCAATTGCAGGCTATACTCTCCCCAAATTACTCGCTGGACAACTATGGATCCCTCGGGATTTCCAGATGGTCTAAATTCCTTCAGCTATGTTACAGGTGATCCTATTTCAAAGATTGATGCCTTGGGGCTTTCAGCGTGGGTGGTTTATCAAAACCCAGCTTCGCCACCTCCGCGAATCTCAGCTCCACCCCAGCCAGCCTCAAATACCTTTATATTCAGCACAACGACAAATGGTACGAAACATGCCCATTCACATTGGAACGCTTCGGGCTCGCCAAGAGTGGGGGCTAAAGATGAGCATATCCAGGGATCAATCACAGTCGACGGTGACACGATGCCATACGATGTGACGCCTCCAGCAACCTACGCTGCCATGGTGGAAGGTGTCACATCTGGGGGAAACATCTACTTGTTGGCCCAAGATTGGGAGCACGGGGATAATAATACCGTTGTCAAAGATGGAAGTGAAACATCTACTTGGAATTCAAATTATGCCAGTGGCATATTTCATGGATTGAGGTACTCTAGGGAAAACTAGATGTGACAATCGATGGCGTTTCCTTTTATAAATATATGCAAAATCAGGCAGTCTAAACAATTACCCATAACGCAATGAACAAAAAGAGTTTGCAAATATTTTGTATTGTTACGGTCGTTGTTTTGACTGCTTGCTTCACTTTGTTCCACGATGGACTGTTGAGTTCACCAGAAATGATTGTCGAAACGCTTCCTGAGAAGACCAAATCAACTATTCACAAGGAAAACCGTCAACTCGGCAGTCGTCATGACTCTGCCAGAGACGATCTCTCTCTCATTGAGTATCGCTTGACAGACATGTTACGTTCCAAGAGGTTTCCAAAGCGAGGAGACCTAGAATGGCAAGAATTTGTTCAGGGCTTCCTGCGCTTCGCTGCCAAGAATCCTTCCAAGGCACTTGAAATTTTAGGCTCTTCAGCAAAATCTGTGGGTGAACTTTGGTTCGGGCAGGTCTCCAAGTGTGTGATAGAGAGATGTTTGTAGCAGATCAAAGCTGCGATAACCATAAGCTTTTCTCATGCACAGATTGATCCGCAGGTTGAGG